>JAAVBN010000016.1 GCA_014803545.1 bacterium
AAAATATATTCAATAATTTAAAGAGGATGCAGTCCGAATTGTCCATCCCCCTTACCCCCCCCCTAGGGGGATGGACCAAAGACTTACGTCTTTGAAAAATAATGAAGATATAAAAAATTTTAACTAATAAAGAAAGGAGAGATAAAAATGCAACAACAATACAAAAACTTTACAGTCAGAAAATGGCACACCCGACACCCCGCACCCGCGGGTGTGCCATAAAGCCTGTCGGCTTTAAGAATTGATGAAGATATAGAAAATTTCTTAACACAAATGAAATTTAACTAACTAATAAGGAGGTAAATAAAATATAAAAATGAAAGATTCAAATGAAATAAAAAAAGCACGCATATGAGCCAGCCCGAAAAATTCGGGCCGCGGGCTGGCTCATAATATAAAAAGCAATAAATTAAAAAAATTTAACTAAACTGAAAGGAAAAAAACAAATGAAAAATAAACTTAAATTATCTCTAATCACAATCGCTACACTTGTAGCTTCAAATACTAACGCCCAAACGTTCTATAGCTGTATACCAGAAGGTTGTCCCGCAGGGCAATATTTTGATGGGAAAAAGTGTTTGTCTATTGAAAACCTTATTAGCTCTCAACTATGCCCAGAGGGATATATTGTTGATAGTATGAAGTGTTGTAAGAAAACAAGGACATATGAAATGCAATATGGTTTGTCTCAATACAAAAAACCTACTCCTGTTAGTAAAAATGGTGTAACAGCTATTCTTAAATCTGATTGTAAAATATTCTCAGGCAAATGTTATGAGATTACACTTGAAAAAGGCGATTGTGTTACATATTATGAAGCTTATAGTAACGCACCATCTGGATATTTTACAACTTGTTGGAGTTGTGAAGAAATTAGAAACTAGAAGTAAAAATGAGTTGATAATTATCCCCTTCAATTAGAGAAGAATACTTTAATTAAAAAAAAGCCCTCGTTTGAGGGCCTTTTTTTAGAATAATGGTTTTCCAGTCATTTCCTTTGGTTGTGGAATGTTTAGGATTTTAAGAAGAGTAGGGGCAATATCTGCCAATTTTCCCTTATGTAATTCCTTTACACCATCAACACCAATCAATATTGCCTCCACTGGATTTGTTGTATGTGCGGTAAATGGAGTTTTTCCATCGCTATCAAGCATTTTTTCAACATTTCCGTGGTCTGCGGTAATAAGAAGAACACCGTGTTTTTCAAGGACTGCCTTTTCAAGGCGGGCAATACATTCATCAATGGTTTCGGCTGCCTTTTGTGCGGCAGGTTGAATTCCAGTGTGTCCGACCATATCTCCGTTTGCATAGTTGACTATGATTACATCAAATTTTTCTTCTTTTAATGCCTCTTCTATTTTTTCAGTAATTTTGTATGCGGACATTTCTGGTTGTAAGTCATAGGTTGCAACGCTTGGTGAAGGTATTAGTATTCTTTCTTCGCAATGGAAAGTCTTTTCTTCTCCACCATTAAAGAAGAATGTGACGTGTGCATATTTTTCGGTTTCTGCAATACGAAGTTGGCAAAGTCCTGCATCTGCGATAACTTCTCCGAAAATATTCTTTAATTCCTGTGCTGGGAATAAGGTTTTATAAAATTCGTTAAGTTCAACAGAATATTCTGCCATACCGAGAAGGGCGGAGAATTTTACAACTTTGTCCCTTTCAAAATTATCAAAGTTTGGATTTGCGAGGGCGTCTGCAATTTGGCGAACACGGTCAGCACGGAAATTTGCAATTAAAACTCCGTCGCCGTTATTCATACCATCGTATCCTTCTTTTGCTGTTGGAACGATAAATTCGTCAGTGACACCATTTGCGTAAGATTGTTTAATAGCCTCAATTGGATTTGTGAATTTATCAATGGTTTTACCTTCGGTTAGGGCCTCGTATGCGAGCTTTGTTCTATCCCATGTTTTGTTTCGGTCCATTTCGTAATAACGACCAGAGATTGTTGCGACTTCAAGATTTGTTAGGTCCTTCGTTGCCTCCAAAAACTCCTCCATATATTGAACGGCGGAGGAAGGTGGAGTATCACGACCGTCAGTTATTGCGTGAAGGTATACTTTTAAACCTGATTTTTCAACAGCCTTTGCAAGGGCGATAATGTGTTTAATATGTGCGTGGACGCCACCGTCTGATAAAAGACCGATTAAGTGGCAAGCGCCGTTTGATGCCTTTACTTTTCCGATAAAATCATTTAAAAATTCGTTATCTTTTAAGGTATCGTTTTTAATGGATTGTTCAATCATACCCAAAAGTTGCATTACGACACGACCTGCACCTATGTTTGTATGACCTACCTCGGAATTACCCATTTGCCCCTCTGGAAGTCCTACGGCTTCACCGCTTGCGTCCAAAAGGTTATGAGGGTAAACACTTAACATTCTGTGCCAATTTGGTGTGTTTGCAATTTCAATAGAGTTTCCTATTTTGCTTTCGTTGTATCCCCAACCGTCAAGGATACATAAGACTACTGGGTTTTGTTTTGACATATTTTTTCTCCTGTTTCTTAATTTAATTTTCTTATGATAAATCTTTTTTTAATGAAAATCAATATAACTTTTGAAAAAGGAATTTAGACTTTTTATAAAAATCCTTGCAAAAATAAAAATATTATTTATAATAGGCTTTATATTAATAAAATCGTAAATAGGAGTTGTAAAATGGACACAAATTTATCTGCTAATCTTCATATAATGACTAATGCTTGTCAAAAAATTGCAAGATTTATGCTTCGGGATTTTGGGGAAATTGAACAACTTCAATCATCAATAAATGGTAGTAGTGGTTTTGCGAATGCGTCAAAGGTTAAAATTGAAAAAACTTTGATTGATAATCTTTTGGAAGCAAGACCAAAGTATGGCGTTTTGACTACATCTTCTGAAATAAAGGGTAGTGATATTTCACACAGATTTATTGTAAATGTTATTGATGGGTTTGAAAATTATGCTCATGGATTTCCTTTCTTTTCAATAAGTGTTGCTCTTCAAGAACAAAAAAAGCTTGTTGCAGGAGTGATTTTTAATCCTGTGCTTGATAAAATGTTTTATGCCGAAAATGGTGGTGGTGCGTTCCTTAGTGAAACAAGAATGACGCGTAGGATTAGGGTTTCACCTAAGAAAGATTACAATAAATCTCTTATTATCTATTCTGGTAGAGATGTTGAGGATTTGAAGTTAAAGACGGCTTTGCCTTTACAAACTTTGAATACTGATGGTTTAAATTTGGGGTATTTGGCGGCTGGAATGATTGACGCGTATATTGGAAAAAATAAAAATGTGTTTGATTTATCAGCTGGTATCTTGATTGCAAAGGAAGCTGGTGCTATTGTAAGAGCGTATGACAAAGATGGAAAGATTACAGATAAGTTATTTGAGGCAGATTTAGTAATTTGTGGAAATAATTATTTACAATCTGAATTAACTAGTATTATAATAAAGTAAAGTTAACGGGAGGACATTATGAAAAAATTTTTAATTTGTGCTGTATTTTCAAGTTTAGTATTTTCTAACAATTCTTTTTCACAAGATTTAAAGTTGATGAATCCTGTGAAATTAAAAAATCCAGAAAGTGAAAATTTAGGGTTTAAAACACCAGTTCCAACATTTACAAATACACCTGTTGTTGTAAGTAAAAAGGTGCTACCAAAACCTGCTAAACCTGTTGTTATAAAAGAAGAGGAAACTGTTAAGGTTGATATAGTAGAACCTGCACCTGTTGTAAAAGAAGAGGTTAAAGTTGAGGAACCTGTGCAAATACAGGAAAGTGTTGAAGTAAAAGATACTATTACAGTTTCTGAACAAACAGAAAAGAATATAAATGAAGCAAGGGAGCTTTTAAAGGCTGCGGAAAGACTTGCTAATTCTGTGAAGGATGAAAAAGATTTAATGGAAGAAGACGAATTTAATATTGCACCAAATGAAGTAAAGAAAGAACCTGTAAATGTTGTTGTTAAATTTACAAAAAATCAAGAAGAAGTATCAAAAGATGATACAAATAAAATTTTAAATTCTATTGGTAAGGATATTAATAATTCAGAAATATATTTTAAGATTATATCATATTATGATAATCCTGAAAACAGAAATATTGCTTTTTCAAGACTTCTTAATACAAGGAAAATTCTTCTTGATAAGGGTGTGAAAACTTCTCAAACTATGATTATGGTTTTGGAAGATGATACAAAAAATAAATCTAATACTGTTGAAATTATATTTAATTAAGAAAGGTTTTTTATTATGACTAATGATAAAATTATTGAACTTGCAAAAGATGTTTTAAATAAAGACATTTGTGCTTTGAATGAAATGATTGAAAAGTTTCCTTATGGTTTTGTGGAGGCTGTAAATTATATTGCAAATGAATTAACAGGTAAAGTTATTGTTACAGGTTTGGGAAAATCTGGATATGTGGCAAGAAGATTGGCTGCAACTCTTTCATCAACTGGAACAAAATCATTTTTCCTTCATTGTGCAGAAGCTTCACATGGTGATATGGGTATAATAGAAGATAATGATTGTGTGATTGCTATTTCAAACAGTGGTGAAACAAAGGAAATGAAAAATGTTTTGGATTATACAAGAAGATTTGGTATAAAGCTTATTGCGATTTGTAATAATCCTGAAAGCTCACTTGGAAAGGTGGCTGATATAAATATTACAATTCCTGATGTTTGTGAAACTTGTGTTATTGGAAAGGCTCCTACAACATCAATTATCCTTTTATCAGCTATTTCAAATGCTCTTATTTATGTTCTTGAAAATTTAAAGGGTTTGACTGGTGATATGTATAAAAATTGGCATCCAAATGGTAAACTTGGTGCTTCTCTTTTAAAAGTAAGTGAGCTTATGCATACAGCTTCTGAACTACCTCTTGTAAAAAAAGATGCTAGTATGATGGAAGTTTTTGACGTTATGGGAAGAAAGGTAAGATTTGGTTGTGTTGGTGTTGTTGATGAAGATGGAAGAATTTGTGGAATATTTACTGATGGTGATATAAGACGTCGTCTTCATGAAGGTGTTGACCTTATGAATAAAAAAGTTGAAGATGTTATGGGTAAATCACCAAAAATTATTGGTCCAGATACTTTGGCATCAACTACTTTGTTAATGTTAAATGAAAACAAAATTCAAACTATGTTTGTTGTTGATAATGATAAAAAGCCTCTTGGAATTATTGGATTCCACGATCTTTTAAAAGCTGGGGTTGCGTAAATTGAAATATATAAATTTATTTCAACGAAAATTAAAGGCTTACAGAAAGACTATAAAAAAGATTTATAAGCAGAAAACCGCCCATAGTAGGTTGGTTTTTTTGCTTAAAATCGCACTTCCTTCAATAGTTGCGGTTTTCCTTGGTATTATAATTTTAACTCCTCAACTAAATGAAATAAAAAAAATAAAGATAGATATACCTAAGCTTGAAAGTTCGGATAAGATTTCCTTTACTATGGATAACAGTTCTTTTTATGGACAGGGCGATAATGGTATGATGTATTCTGTGAATATAAAAAATTTCCAAGAAAATCGTGTTGATGATTTAATGTATTTTTCAAATATAGATGCCAAACTTTTTTTTAAAGATGCAAGTTGGATTAATTTGACTACTGATAAGGGAACCTATACAAAAAAGGATGGTAATATGCTTTTATCAGGGAATATTTATTTGGTGGATAATGACAATAATGAAGTTTTTACAGATGAGGCAATTATAAAATTAAATTCATCTGAGGTTGAAGGTAGCAAGCCTATAAAGGCGAATACTTATTTTGGTGTTATTAATGGTGAAGGATTTAATTTTAAGAAAGATGATAAGTATATTTTTAATGGAAAAATAAAGGCAAATATTGATACAAATAAATTAGGAGATAAAAAATGAATAAAATTTCTTTTGATAAACTAAAAAGGCTCTGGGGGGGGGTAAAAAACAATAAGTATTTTCAATTACTTATGATATTTTTATTCATTTATTTTCCTTTTTTTATTAGTTATCGTATTGAGATTAATAAAAAATTTATAGATAATTCTTTGCTTCCATCATTGGCATTGATGTTTCCATTATTTATATTTCCAAATTTTGTTGGAACATATTTAGTGTTGATTTTTATTGCCTTTTGGATACCTTATTTAATAAATGTTTATCATTATATTCTTTTTGGTTCAAGTATTACAAAAGATGGTTTGATGGCGATTTTTGAAACTACACCAAAGGAATCAATTGGTTTTATTTCACATTTTTTTAACTTTAAAGTAGGAATAATTTCTTTACTTTTAATTTTTATCATTATATTTTTTGTAAAGTTTATTTCGCTTAAATCTTTTAAAAACATCAAATATTTTTCACATTTTCAAAAAATACTTTTTATTATTTTCTGTCTTGCATGTGGTTTTGGAAGTTTTTCTTTGAATACTTCTAAATACCAGACCATGCCTTATTATATGTATTCTCAATATAGGGATTTTAAGGCGGAGCTTTTGACTTTGCGACTTAAAAAATCAATAAAGTTTGATAAGTTTGAAAATATAAAAAGTGTTTTTGATGATAAGAAGCAGACTTTTGTTATTGTAGTAGGCGAATCTTCATCACGAGATCATTATTCTTTGTATGGGTATGAAAGGGATACAAATCCTTTGCTTTCAAAAAGAAATGATATATATACTTTTAAAAATGTTGTTTCTCCGCATGCACAAACTTTGCTTTCCCTTAAAAAGGCATTAAGTTTTGCGAATTTTGAAAATATGGATTATTTAACATCAAAAGGGTCAATTGTTAATTATTTCAAAGATGCAGGTTTTAAAGTTTTTTGGATTTCAAATCAGGAAAGGTTAGGGCGTTTTTCAACTTATACCTCTATTGTCGCATCTGATTCTGATGTTGCATTTTTTGATGATGATGTTAAAAGATATACTTCAAAAAACAATATCAATGATTATGATATGAAGGATTTTTATCAAAAGGCTCTTGAAGATAAAGCGGATAAAAAAGTTATATTTTTGCATTTTATAGGGAGTCATTCACCTTATGCTGACAATATTTCCAATGAATTTAAGAAATTTTCAAATGGTGTGTCAGATAGGCAGATGAAAGTAGATGCTTATGATAATACTATTTTATTTAATGATTATGTTTTAAATGAGTATATTAATATGTTAAAGCTTCAAGGTGGGCTTAGTTATTTACTTTATTTTTCTGATCATGGGGAAGATGTTCGTGATATGAAAGAGAGTTGTTTTTGCCATCATGAGAAGATTAAATCTCAACCTATGCTTAATGTTCCATTTATAGTTTGGGTTTCTGATAGATATAAAAAACTTCGTGGTGATTATATTTCAAAATTTAAACTTGATAAGGAATATTGTAGTGAGAATTTAATACATTCAGTAATGTCATTATCTGGTCTTTCAAATAAAGATATTGAGAAGTCAAAATCTATATTTGATTAGTTTATTTCTTTATTGTAATTACGGAAAGGATTCTGCCTTCGTCGATTGGGGAAGTTGCAAAATCCTTTGTAATTATGCTTCTGCGATAACTGAAAAATAAATCTTTTTCCGTATAGGTATCAAAATCAAGAGTTTCTATTGTTTTGAAACCCTCGGCTTTAAGTTTCATAATGCAATATTTTGTGCAATCAAAAAGGTATTTGTTTTTGTTTTTCATTAATTTAAAAAGTGTTTCAAAAGATTTGTTTTGGGCGACTATTTTATCTTTGAAATCAAAATCAACCTCATAAGATTTTTGTTTTAAGCAAGGACCAAGGGCGACTTTTACCTCCTCTGGATTAGAATTTAATTTCTTCAATTCGTTGGCAACTGATTTAATTATATCATTATAAATACCTTGCCAACCGCAATGGACTGCTCCTACAATTTTCTTACTTTCATCAATAAGGATTACAGGAACACAATCAGCAGTTAAAATACCAATAGCTACATTTGGAATACTACAAAGTAGGGCGTCTGCCTCTATATTTAAATAATCACTTACATTTTTAGGTTGTGTATCAATCAATACAACTTTGTCTGTATGTCTTTGATTTAGTGTTATAAGTGATGTATTTGCATTAATTCCGATAGAAGAGAGTAAAATTTCTCTATTCTTTTTTACATTATCAATGTTATCTGAGGTTTCAAATTTACAATTTGCGGAGGCGAAAACTCCTGATGAAACGCCACCATTTCGTGTAAAGAAACGATGTGTTGCAAAAGTTGAGTCGTTAAGAAGAGGGGAGGTTATAAAAAGCTCTTCTCTTGGTTTTCTTTTTAATAAATAAATAATTCCGCCTATTGATAATAAAAGCATAGGGGTTGAAAGGATTTGCCCCATAGTTATATGTGCGGAAATAAAGCCAATTTGTTCGTCTGGTTCACGGAAATTTTCAACAATAATTCTTGAAATAGCATAGCCACCAACGAAAATAAAGGCGATGAGTCCGTATCTGTTTCTAATATTTTTTAATCTTCTTAAACACATTAAGATTATAAAGAGGATTAGACCTTCGGTTAAAGCCTCAAAAAGTTGGCTTGGGTATCGTGGAAGTCCGTTTGTGTTTGGGAATATTATACCCAGTTTTGATGTCGTTATTCTTCCGTATAATTCGCCGTTTATAAAGTTTGCAATTCTTCCAAAGAAAAGTCCGATTGGTGCGCAAGTGCATAAAATATCAGACATATAAAGAAAGTTTTTTTTATATCTTTTACACCAAAGGAAAAGGGCAGTGATGCTTCCAATTAATCCGCCATGGAATGACATTCCGCCGTGCCAGATTTGGAGTATTTCCAATGGATTAGATAAGTAGTAAGTAAAGTTATAAAATAGGACATAACCTAATCTTCCGCCCAAAATAATTCCGAAAATCATATAGGTGAATAAGTCGTCCAAATTTCTATATGATACGGTGTTATTTGTATTGTGGCGTAAAAAGTATTTGATAAGGTAAAAAGATATTAAAAAGCCAGCAATGTATGCCAAAGCATACCAACGAACTGGAAGTCCAAGAAAATAAAATGCAATTGGTGATATGTTTGGAAATGGCATTTTTTACTCCTTTAAATAATATCTTTTATTATTGTTTTTAAATTTTTATTTTCATCTTCGTTTGATAAATAATAACCGATAAGAAGAGCTCCCAGGACTATAATTAAATATAGTCCAAGAAGGCTTCCAATTAAAAATATTTGCATACTTATTAAAATATTTGATAACTTTTTAATTGAAGTTAGTTTCGTAAAATCAATTTGATTGAAGGTTATTATTAAAGTTAAAAATGATAAGATGTATAATGTTATAAATGCGATTTTAGATTCTGTAAAAAAGAAGAATAAAATTCCTGTGAGTGTGAAAATCCACATACTTTTTTTAAGGAAAGATATACCCGCAAATGAAACATCTTTGTCCTTTAATATAACATTTTTCTTTTTTAAATATTTTACTATTAAATATGTAAGTAAAGCTGAATTTGATAGGATAAATAAAACAAATTCTGACATAGTGAATAAGTTTATATCTCCTGAAATACCGCTGTTAAAAAATGTTGGGTGAAGGAATATTGCCATAGTAAGAATGAAAAATAAAACTGTTCCAATAAATTGATATTTATATAGAAAGTTTGTTATTTTTTCCATTGTTTTATTAAATGATTTTTTACCAAAAAAGATTATAACTATTGCAAGGGATAAAAACACTGTCCACATATTTATTTTATCCCAAATTGTAAGCATATTAAGGTTGCAAAGTTGCTTTTCTTCCTTTATATCTGGTATTGAAACATAAGTGGAAACGCCAGTAGATTTTGCATGCTCTATATTAGTAGTATCTTCTGGGGTTATAACTTCGTCTTTTGATGGAAGTTCGGTTAGTTCTGATTGTTCTTCGTTATCAACTAAATCAACACTTTCAATAGTGATTTCTGGCTCTTGATTTGTATCAAAAATAGATTCTTCTTCAAACACGTTTTTCTCCTTTATATTTTTATTTCTTATGATATAATATAAAAGTTATAAATGCAAGATTTAAGAATATGGAAAAAGTAATTAATACATTACTTGGTGGAAAAGTGAAAATTTGCCAATTTGAAACAGGAGTAAAAGTTTCAAGTGATGCTGTTTTAATTGCCTCTGCTGTTGATGAAAAAATTATTAAAAAATCCGCTAAAATATTAGATGTTGGAGTAGGGGGCGGTGGTATTTCCCTTTGTATCCTTAGCAGATTTAATAATGTAAATATCCTTGGTATTGATATTCAAGATGAGATGTTAGAACTTTCAAATATAAGCATAAAGGAAAATTATTTTGAGGACAGGTTTTCCGTTATAAAGGAGGATATTTTAAAACCGTCTGCCAATCTTAAAAATATGGAATTTGATGTAGTTATCACAAATCCACCTTACTATAAGGGGCAAACTTCACCTGATAAAATAAAGGCAAAGGCCCATAGTGAGCAAGGTTTAATCCTTGATGATTGGATAACATCTTCGGTAAAACGGTTAAGGACTGGCGGAAGCTTTATTATTATACATAAGGCGGACAGAGTTGATGATATTCTTTATTCGTTAAAGAAAAATAACCTTGGTGGTATTGAAATTTTTCCTATTTATTCAAAGAAAGGTGAAAATGCAAATAGAATAATTATAAGAGCAAAGAAATCTTATAAATCTCCATCTGTTATATATAATCCTTTGGTTTTACATACAGATGATGGAAAATATACAAATGATGCAAAGAAAATTTTAGAGAAGGGTGCTTCTCTTATTAATATTATTAAAAAGTAATTATTGAAAGGAGTTTTTATGACAACAATTATTGATAATATACAACTTGATTACAGCGATGTTTTGCTTCAACCAAAAAGAACGACTCTTAATTCAAGGAAAGAGGCTGATATTATAAGGACTTTTAAGTTCAAGTATTACAAGAAGACACTTCCATCAACTGGTATTACAGTGGCAAATATGGCAACAACTGGAACTTTTGAAATGGCAAAAGCTATGTCAAAATTAAATGCGATTACTTGTCTTCAAAAACATTATAGTGTTGATGAGATTGTAGAGTTTTTGAAATCAAATAAGGATAATGATTTGATTTTTATTTCTACTGGTATAAAAGATGATGAGTTTCAAAAAACTTGTGAAATTTTGGATACTGGGCTTATTGACAAGGTTTGTGTTGATATTGCGAATGGATATATTCCAAATCTTTCAAAGTTTGTAAAAAAACTTCGTGAAAAATATGCTGATAATATTTTGATTATGGCGGGAAATGTTGTGACAAGTGATATGACACAGGAGCTTATTTTAAACGGTGCTGATTTGGTAAAAATTGGTATTGGTCCAGGAAGTGCCTGCACCACAAGAAAGATTACAGGTATAGGAAGACCTCAGCTTTCGGCTGTGATGGAATGTGCTGATGCTGCACACGGTATGAACGGAATGATTTGTGCCGATGGTGGTTGTACATGTCCTGGGGATATTGTAAAATCTTATGCTGGTGGTGCTGATTTTGTTATGATTGGCGGAATGTTTGCAGGAAGTGATGAGGCTGCTGGTGAACTTATTAAGAAAGGTGATAAAGAGCTTAAACTTTTTTATGGAATGAGTTCTGGTTATGCACAAAACAAGCATTGGGGAAAAATGAATAAGTATCGTGCATCAGAGGGAAGGGTTGTTGAAATCCCATACACTGGTCCAGTTGAAAATACGATTGAGGAAATTTATGGAGGAATAAGAAGTGCAATGACCTATATAGGTGCAAGAAGACTTAAAGACATACCAAAGTGTGCAACTTTTTATAAGGTCAACCGACAATTAAATGAAATATTCGCAAAATAAAAAGACTCCCGCTTGGGAGTTTTTTTTAACGTTGTTTTAATGACTTTAAATGTTCTTTCCATCTTTTTTTAAATTCTTTTTGTGCTAATTTGTAGCCAAGTCGTTCTTCCTTATCCCAATTTTTAGGGAGTCTGTAAACATAAGGTGGTTCTCCTTCGTTTCGACCATCAAAATAGTATCCTGATAACCATCTTTGTTTTTCATATTCAACTTTTGCAATATCTATGTCACTTCTTTTTATAAATAACATATTTTTCCTTTCATTTGGTTTTATCTTGAATATTTGTTAATATTTACCAAGCTTTTATAATATTGTTTTCCAATTTTCTTTTTTTGAGTTTCTAATCTTTCTATAAAAATTGGATAAAGCATTAAATTACTTATTATTTCATCAATTTGAGATGCGTTAATGCCGTTTTTAATAAGTAAGTTTGCAAAATTTATATATTTTTTATCTGTTGGTGAAGGAAATCTCTCGTCCAAATGGAAAAGTTTTTTAATAAATCTGGCTGATAACTTAGGAGAATCTAATTTTTTACCATAAGTTGAATATAAATCATCATATTTTTTTTGATTTTCTGCTAATATTTTCTTGTCAGCTTTGATTTCTAATCTTATATCTTTAAGACAAAATGATAAATAATCATTTTCAGCTTCTAAAACTTCTATATTAACTTTTTCCATAATATTTCCTTCTTTTATTATCTTGAATTGCGAAGCTTGTATATTTTATTTTGAATTGCTTGATATTTTCTAAAAACTTTTGATCTTTTATTTTCTAATTTTTTTATTCTTTCTGGTGAATATTTTAAACTTTCTATCATTTCATCAAGTTCAGATTGAGAATAGTCTTTAACCTTTTCAATAGAAATATTAATCAATTCATTATATTTTGTTTTGTTATTTGCTAATACTTTGCTTTCAGCATCTATTTCTTTATACATATCATGAAGATTAGATTCTAAATTTTTAAGTTCGTCTTCTAATTGATAGATTTTATTAACTTTTTTTATAAATTTTTCTTTGTTAAATTTTTTCATTATAATTCCTTTCATTTTTATTATGTAATATAAATATAACAAAAAAAAAGAATTGTCAAGTATATAATATATCTATTAACATAATATATATTATGCGACAAACTGTTTTATAAAATATAGGTGTTACCCTATGTTTTTATTTTTGATTTATACTTTCTATAAATGATTTAAATAGATTTACAGATGGTTTATTATTCATTGTTGCCCAACGTTCTGGATGCCATTGAACTCCAATCACAAAATTACTCCATGGATTTTTAGGTTCAATAGCCTCTACTGTATTATCAGGAGCGATTGCAACAATTTTTGAATCACCTAACCTATTATTGACAACAGCTTCGTGATGAACAGATGTCACCATAAAATCATTTTCCTTTACAGCATTATAAAGTTGACTTTTTTCATCAATATGAATTGTATGAATGAGGGATGCTCCACCAGGTCTATGATTTATTTGAATATTTTTATCACTATTTATATCTGTTTTGATTTTCGCCCCTAAATATCCTGCTAATGCTTGCATTCCGCCACAAATTCCAAGAGTTGGAAGTTTATGTTTTTCGGCATAAGAAATCATTGTTTGATATGCGTTATGGCGATGAAAATTATTTACTTCTTTGTTAAGGTTTACATACCAATCCTTTGGAAAATCAAAATCACCACCGACAAGTAAAATTGCATCAGGATTAAAATTATCAAGTTGTTCTTTTATTTTATCAAAGGCAATAAACACAGGATAACCACCAGCATTTTTTATAGCATTTATATAAAATGGTGTTAAAAAATAATCTTTTTCTTTGTATTTTGGATTTTTCCATTGTGCAAGGATTGTTGCAACAACTGGTTTATTTTCAATATTTTCCTCTGGTAAAGTTATTTGAGGGATACTCCCCTCTTGTAATACTTTATTAACATCATGAAAATGCAAAAAATATGATGTGTAATCATGGCCATCATATTGAATTTGCTTCATTTTTATGTTTATATAATTCATACTAAGAAATTGTATTTAATTCTTCTTCGGAAACGTTGTTTAAAGAGCTTGCATTTTCATCATCAAGGACAATGTCGTTCATAATTTCTTTTTCAATAAACTCTAAATCTGTATTTTCTTCATTAGAAGATTTTTGTTGGACAGTATTTCTGTATCCTAAGATAAGATTATCGCGAATATTTTCAATGTTTAATTTATCCTCGGCAATTTCTCTTAATGCAATAACTGTATTTTTATCGTGATCCTTATCAACAAATGCAGGTGTTCCGTTTTGAAGTTCGGATGCTCTTTCAGCTGATAAAACAACTAATTCAAATCTGTCGTGGACTTTTGTCATGCAGTCTTCTACTGTAATTCTTGCCATTTTTTACTCCTATTAAATAAAACTATTGATATTTTATACACTAAATATATAATCTTATCAAGTATTTTTTTTAATTTTAGGATTTAAAATGAAAAGTAGCATAAAAGTTATTACTTTTGGATGTAGATTAAACATTTTTGAAAGTGAGATTATTAAGAAAAGATTAGAAAAGGCAAATATCTCCGATGTGATAGTTTTGCATACCTGTGCTGTGACAACAGAGGCTGAAAGGCAAGCAAAACAGCAATTTAGAAAGATTTTAAAAGAAAATCCAAGTTCAAAAATTATTATAACTGGATGTTCGGCGCAAAATTCGGTCAATTTTTATAAAAATCAAAATCAAGTATTGGCAATTCTTGGCAATCGTGAAAAATTGATTCAAAAATATTATGATGAGATAGCAAGTAATCCTAAAAATGCTCCGTTTGTTTTTGTGGGTGACGTTTCAAAAAATCCACCAGAGCAAATTGAAATAAAGGCGAAAGATGAGCTTTTTATCTTTGATGGAAAGACAAAGGCTTTTGTTCAAATACAGCAAGGTTGCAACAATCGTTGTTCGTATTGTATTGTTCCATTTACCCGTGGTAAAAATCAAAGCTTTTCAGAGGCAAGTATTTTAAATCAATGCAAAGGTTTTATAAAAAAAGGATACAAAGAAATTGTTCTTACTGGTGTGGATATTTCTGCGTATGGAAGTGAAACAAAAAATCAATCTCTTTTTAATATAGTAAAAAAGATTCTTGATAGCTTCCCTACTCTTCAAAGATTGCGTTTATCCTCGCTTGATCCCGCAAAAAGTTATGATCAAATCTTGGGGTTAATGAAGTTAGATAGTCGTCTTATGCCACATTTTCATTTATCTTTGCAGGCGGGTGATGATAAAGTTTTATCAGATATGAGGCGTAGGCATAACAGGGATGACATAATAACCTTATGTAAAAAAATTCGTAAATCTAACAAAAATTCAGCTATTGGTGCTGATATTATCGTTGGCTTTCCAGATGAAAGCGAAAAAGAGTTTAAAAATACCTATAAATTAGTGAAAAAATGTAAAATCACGCATCTTCATGTATTCCCCTATTCTGTAAGAGAAGGGACTAAGGCTGCGGGTATGAAAAATCAGATACCAGAGAATATAAAAAAGGAACGTTCCTTGAAACTTCGGGAACTTGGTAAAAAATTAAAATACAACTTTATCAAAAAGCAAAAAGGTAAAGTTCATAGTGTTTTGGTGGAAAATGATAATAAGGGATATACTGAAAATTATATATTTGTAAAGATACTTGGGGATTCTATACCTTCAAATACTATTGTAAAAGCAAAGATTATAAAAGTTGATAAGGACTTAAACGCAATTGCAAAAATTATTTAACGATTATAGTCATTTAATTCTGAATATATTAATGTAGATGTTTTGTAATCAATAGCACAAGCAAAATTTTCTCTGGTAAGAGATTTTGATATATTTACTAATTCATCATAAGGAGATTTTATTCTTTCTCTTTTGATTGTTACTATGTGCTCTTTTGCTAATTCTCTATCATCAAGTAAAGTATTTTTATATTGTGTGTTGTCAAGATAATCAAGTCCGCCATAAATAAGAGCTTCGTTTCCCTTGTTTCTGGTATCTAATCCACATAAAGAAGCATTTAATACTAATTTTTGATAAGTTTCAAGAGTTTCACATTCCATTAAACTAGCATCAAGATTTATTTCACCGTTATTCGCACAGTAATTAGCTTCGTTCATAATGTATAACATTCCTACTACTGATGCAGAAAGAGTCAATTTTCTTTTAGTCTTTATATCTTTGAAATTTTTCTTCATAATAGCCTATTATATAAACAAAAAAAAATGTTGTCAATAATTTTTTACAGGAAATAAAAAATCCCTTTAAAGGTAATCAGCCTTTCAAAGAGTTAGTTTTACTTTCCAACGATGTATAAATATATAATAACACGATTCGTGAACTTTTGCAAGAGGGGATTTAAAATTATTTTTCTTGAAGGGGAAAAAAAGTTAGCTCTCTCCCTAGCCCTCCCCTAAAAGGATGGAGCAAAAGACTGACGTCTTTGAAATTTATGAAGCCATAAATCTTAAAATATCTGTTGACATTTGTCTCTTTTTGTTTAAATTATAGAAATATCAATGAGTAATAGAGGTAAAAATGGATACTACAAAAACTAATAACAAAAAAATTAAATATCTTACTTATAAAGATGTATTAAAAAGATTGCAAAAATTAAAAAATAAAAAATATACATATAAGTTAATTACTCATAGAGAATATATAAATTCATCTGAAATATATAATGTATTTAATACTGAGATGTTAATAGGGGAATTAATGTCTTTACCAGAAGATTGTGTTAATCTTATAGAAAAATTTATTAACTTGACAGATTATATTGAAGATCATCAAATTCTTTTGGATAGATTGATAGTTATCTATAAATCAATTCTTGTTAATCACAGCATTCATGGTGATATATTGTATAGAGATATAAATAAGAAAACAGAATTATTGAAAAAAACTTTTAATATATTTCAAAATTTAAAAGACAGAGATGTATTCCTTCACAATATAATTTATAAAGAGAAGAAACATAAGCTTGATTTGAATTTAGTTTATTTATTATTAAATGAAAAATTTTTATTATATATCTTATTAAAAGAAACTAACTTTATAAAAGATAGTAATGAATATGAACAAATAAAGAATAAATTCTTTTCAAATGTAGGTAATGGAAGATAATAAACAGCCCCTTTGTTGTAAGGGGTGTTTTTATATATCTTTCAATACTTTTAAAAACTTAGTGATAACTTCTTTATAAACTTCTTGTTTAAATGAGATTACTTCGTTTACAAGGGTTAAAGAAAGGTCGGTCCATTTGTAATCTTCAAACTCCTCTGATGGGATTTTAATTTCATCATCATTTCCAGTAAATTTTACAAGGAACCATTTTTGGATTTGACCGTTTACATCTTCGTAATATTTTTTTGACTTTCTCACTTCCTCAGGAAAATCATATTTATACCAGTTTTTATCACTATATACTATTTGAGCGGAGGTTATTCCAGTTTCCTCTGCTAATTCACGAAGTGCGGCGACATCTTCTGTTTCACCTACATCAATACCACCTTGTGGGAACTGCCAACTTCCAATTTTGCTGTTTAATCGTTTGCAAAAAAGGACCTTTTTATCAGAATTAAAAACTACAATACCGACATTTTTGCGGTAATTCTTTCCGTTTATTTTTTTGTATGATGATTTATCTTTATTCATTTTTTTCTTTCCAGAATAAGTATAGCAAATCTATTTTTATTTTCAATATTAAAAAATATTGACAAATTAAAATTTCTATCATATATTTATAAAATTATTTTATTAATACAAAGAAAACTGAAAGCAAAAAAAATGAAAATATATAATATTGATGGTAAAACATATAACAGTATTGCTAAATTAAGCGATACTTTAAATGAAATATCTTTATTTACTTTAATAACAGAATTAAAAAAGAATAAAGATACTGATGTATATGATTTGATTAAAAATGAATATTTAAGACGTATGAATGTATATACTCGCTAATTCATAAATTTTTGTTATAAAAAAAGCAGGGTAAAAATGCCCTGCTCTTTTTTTTATTTATTATCCTTTAAAATGGGATTTCGTCGTCAATATCTACGGCTGTGTCGGAATTATCCCAACCAGCATCAGATGACCCCATAGAATCAGAAGATTCATAGTCAGAACCAGATGATTTATCAAGCATAATCATATAAGCATTAAAACCTGATAAAACAATTTCTGTTGAATATTTGTCAGCGCCACTTGCATCTTGCCATTTACGAGTGCGAAGTTGACCTTCCACATAAACTTTTGAACCTTTTTTAAGATATTTTTCAGCTACATCAGCAAGTCCAGGTGAGAATATAACAACTCTGTGCCATTCTGTTCTGTCTTTTTTTTCACCGCTTTTATCCTTCCAAGTTTCGCTTGTTGCGATATTGAAAGTAACGATTTTATTTCCGTCTTGTGAATGCTTTACTTCTGGATCCTTTCCAAGATTTCCAACTAATATAACTTTGTTTATTGAACCTGCCATAATTATCTCCTTTTTTTATAAAACAAGCCCAAGTATGAACTTAGGCTTGTCAGTTTAATATTTACAAGATTGACTTTCCTGCATATACAGCAACATCACCCAATTCTTCTTCTATACGGATAAGTTGATTGTATTTTGCTATTCTGTCGCTTCTTGAAAGTGAACCAGTCTTTATTTGACCAGCATTTGTTGCAACTACTATATCAGCGATTGTTGCATCTTCTGTTTCACCAGAACGATGGGATACAACTGCTGTATAACCTGCTTTGTGTGCCATTTCAATAGCAGCCAAAGTTTCGGTTAAAGTTCCGATTTGGTTTACCTTTATAAGAATTGAGTTTGCGATACCTTTTTCAATTCCCATAGCAAGTCTTTTTGGGTTAGTTACGAACAAATCATCACCAACAAGTTGTATTTTTGAACCAAGAGCGTCGGTTAACATTCTCCAACCTTCCCAGTCATCTTCTGCCATACCGTCTTCAATTGAGAAGATTGGGTATTTTGCAACTAAACCTTCGTAATATTTTACGATTTCAGCTGAGGTGAAAGTTTTGCCTTCGCCAACCATTTCATATTTGCCGTCCTTGTAGAATTCTGATGATGCAGCATCAAGTGCGATTCTTACATCTTCACCTGGTTTATAACCTGCAGCTTCAATAGCTTTTACGATATAAGATAATGCTTCGTCAGCAGATTTTAAATCTGGGGCAAAACCACCTTCATCACCAACGTTTGTGTTAAGTCCAGCATCTTTTAATTGTTTTTTCAAAGAGTGGAATACTTCGGCACCCATACGAACAGCTTCAGCCATTGTTTTTGCACCGATTGGAGCAATCATAAATTCTTGAATATCAATTGGATTATCAGCATGTTTTCCACCATTTAAAATGTTCATCATTGGAACAGGAAGAATGTGTGCGAATGTTCCGCCGATATAACGATAAAGTGGAAGACCTGCTTCTTCGGCTGCTGCTTTTGCTACGGCAAGAGAGACACCGAGGATTGCGTTTGCACCAAGTTTGCCTTTGTTTTCTGTGCCATCAAGAGCAATCATAGCTTCATCAATTTCTGTTTGATTTTCTGCGTCCATACCGATAATTGCATCAGCAATTAAAGTATTTACGTTTTCAACAGCGGTTAAAACGCCCTTACCTGAATATCTTGATTTATCATTATCACGAAGTTCAACTGCTTCGTGAGAACCTGTTGAAGCACCACTTGGAACTGCGGCACGACCGAATGCACCACTTTCAAGAAGAACGTCAACTTCTACTGTTGGATTTCCACGGGAATCAAGTATTTCACGTGCGTGTATATCTACTATTGCTGTCATTTTATACTTTCCTTTCATTTATTAAATTTTAGATATGTGTTTGATTATAATACCTTGCTTTTTATTTTGCAAGTATCTATTTTGAAAATAAACTTATATTTAAATAAAAAAAGAGGAGTAAAATGATTTCTCCTCTTTTTAAAACGTATTAAAGTTTATTATTCAACAGGTGTAAGTTTAATTTCTACACGACGGTTTTGTTCACGACCAGATGATGTTCCGTTTGAAGCAACTGGATAATCAGGTCCGTATCCTTCTATTGTAAATCTTGAAGCCTTTACACCTTGACCTTTAAGATATTTTGCAACGGCATTTGCACGGTTATATGATAAAGTCATATTTGCTGCGCGAGTACCTGTGCTGTCTGTATGGCCAATAACTTCTATGTTTGTTTGATCATATTTTTTCAAAACTTTTGCAACAGAGTTTAAAACATCATAGAAACTTGCTGAAATATCATAAGATGCAGTTTTGAAAGTGATATTTCCAGGCATATTTAAAGTGATGTTGTTGCCAACTTTTGATACGCTTACACCTGTGCCTTGTAATTCTTGGCGAAGGAGTTTATCTTGGTTATCCATATAAACACCGATACCACCACCAACAGCAGCACCAGCCAAAGCACCAGTTAGCATATGTTTACCACGATTTTTAGAGTTTGATGTTGCAGCACCAATAGCAGCACCAGCAAATGCACCGATTCCTGTTCCTACAGCAGTTTTACTTGCTCTTGTTTCACCAGTATATGGATCAACAGATGTGCAAGATGTTGCAAGAAGAGATGCACAAATTGCTAAAAGTGATAGTTTTTTCATTTTTTTTCATCCTTTCGTTTGTTAATATAAATTACCTTCTTTTAAGAAGCTCTTTCAAAGTAACCGATAAGAATAGCTCTATCTTTGAATTGATTATCATAATATTTTGCTTTTCTTATAGCTCTTCTAATCATTATTAATCTTTTTGTGTTTTTATTTCCTTTTAAGTTTCTTTTTTCTTTGTCACTTAGTCCTTTATCTCTTATTATTTTCAATTAAACCTCCATTAGTTATAGTCGAGATTTATATAATAAACAAAACAAATTAAAAAGCAACAATAAAAAATCCTATATTTTTTATATAGGATTTTACTTAATTTTTTTAGTTTCTTGGAGGAGCTCCAACTCCATTTGAATTAGATTTATAATTAATATTTGAAGCCTCTCCTAGTCCAAGTGAACCTGCTACTTGTTTTTGTGCATCAGGTGATACAAATATTGAGGACTGTGTTATAGGCATAGTTTCTATTTTGGTATTTGTATCTGTTGTAGTTGTTATATTTGTTTTTTTCATTTTATCCTGTCTTTTAGGAGATGGAGTCATAGTCATTGTAACAACACTTCCTTCAAATCTTTCAGGTTCTATTTTTATAAGAAGTATTCTTGGATAACGGCCATAAACTAAAACAGGAGAAACACCATGAGTTGTTGCAACTTCTATCCAATTGAATTTAGGAAGTTCTGTTTTGAAAAAATCATATAATCCAATAGAATCATAAGGTGATTCAAAGACAAGCTTTCCAACCCATTCTGTATCTTTTCCATAAATTTCTGTTTTATTTAGGTCCATCATAGAACTTTCTGGAATTGGAATATCAGAAAATTCTGAAAATACATAGTTTGGTTCGGTTGG
>JAAVBN010000017.1 GCA_014803545.1 bacterium
ATCATGAACATTTGTTGCTGCTATATGATTATAAATAATTTTATTATTTAATTTTATAGGATTATTTGAAACCCAAACATCAGATAAATCTCCTATAATTTCTTTTACACTTTTTGCATTAAATGTTTTTTTTATATCAAGAGTTGTATTTAAACCTATTCTGTTTCCAAAGATGATAACTCTTTCTCTGTTTTGAGGAACACCATAATCTGAAGCTTTAACAAGTGTCCAACTTACATTATAACCTATTTTTTCAAAATCTTTTTTTATCATTTCTATAATTTTGCCATGTTCCATAGATAATAAACCTTTAACATTTTCACCTATAAAAATTTTAGGTTTTTTATCTTTGACAACTCTAAGAAGTTCTTTGTATAAAAAGTTTCTCTCGTCTTTCATATTTCTATTAGTATTTGCAATACTAAATCCCTGACAAGGAAAACCTCCTAAAATAACATCTGGATTATCTGGAATTTGTGAACTTTTTATTTTTGTAATATCTCCGCAGATAATTCTGCAATCAATATTTTTTTTATAAGTTTCTACAGCATCAGGTTCAAAATCATTTGCCCAAATTATATCAAAACCAGCTTGTTTAAAACCTAAATCCATTCCTCCTGCTCCAGAAAATAATGATACAATTGTATATTTACCATTTTCTGTTTTTATATTAAACTCCTCATTTTTTTCAGACAATAATTCTAGAGCATCTGATGTGCTACATCCAACAAAAGTACATATTTTTTTTAAGACATCTGCACTAACCAATTGATTATTCTTTACCTTATTTAAAGAAACAGCACTTACTTTTGCTTTATTGCGTAAGTCTTCAAAAGATATATTCTTATTATTCATTAAATCAATCAGTTTTTTATATGATGGTTTCATTTATTGTTCCTAATTAAATCCAGTTTAAATATTATACATTATTTTATAAATTTTTAAAACAAAAACTTTTTATTTATTATTTATATAAAACATAAATCTTGTGAACACAAAGCTTTTATCATCATTTGTTATCCAAAATCACTAACAAATAAATTAGAGGTAATGTGTTTTATCCATAAATGAATATTCCCACTGGAACAAAGTTCCTACTTCTTTAACTCTGGCAATTTCCCCATTACCTTCTTCCACTTATCAAACTCTGGTTGCAGGAAGTCATAGCTAAACTTATTTAATTCGTCTTTAATCTGAGCAAGTGTATATTTTGAATAACTGTTTTCCATAACAGATAGGCCTTTCCAACCAATTACTTTATTTATAAAAATATTTGAAATGCCAGCCTTTTGCATTGCAAGGCTTAGGTTATTCCTGAATGAATGGAAATCCTTACCATCTTTATTTGATTGTTTAATACCAAGTTCAAATAAAAACTTTGAAAGATTTCTTAAAATATATCTAGTATCAAAGGTCCCATTTTTGGTTTGGCATTTTGGAAAGATAAAGTCTTCACCTTTAGCCTTCAATTTCTTTTTTTTCCTATCCACATAATCAACAAAACCCAAATCCAAAAGTTGTTTATGTATAGGAACAAACCTTTCACTCGCATCAGTTTTTAATTGTTTAATAGGGTGGTTTTCATTAAAGTAAATACAAGATATACCATCCTTTACAACTATATCATCATATTGAAGTGTCATTGAAGCATTTCGTCTTGAACCAGTAAAAAGAGCAATCATACATATCCAAAATAAATCAGGATTATTTTTGAAAAAGTCTTCTTTTGAATCAAATATTTTCAATAACTCTGCTTCTGTATAAGGAAGATGACCTTTCCTATCAATAGCTTTGGTTTTTGAAATCTTAGGCATAGTTGAAATAATATTTATTTTATAACAATCTGGATCAACATTACTTCCAGCTTGTAAAAGGTTTTTAATATATCTTAGATACTTAGTTTTACAATCTCCTTTAACATCTTTCATATCAGAAATCCAATCGGAAATTGTTTTTATCAACTTTACATCATGGAATTTTGAGTAATCATCATCCAAAGTTAAATTTACTTGTTTTAAAGCTTTTTCAATAAACAATTCCTTCCTATGAGTTTCTTCTTTTTTATTCCCAGCTGTTGAAAGCATAATATTTAATACTTCTTTTATAGTTATTTTGATAGGTGTTTTTGGAATGTTGTTTGTTGATTGTAATAAATTTTTAATCTCTGGTATGATATTTTTTATTTCATTATATTGTAGTTGAGAGTTTTCTTCAATCAAATTAACTTTATCTGCCAATGCTTCATATTTTGAAAGCAGCTTCAAAAGTAAATTATGGTCATTATCTGGAGCAATTTTTTTCTCAGGGATAGAAGATATACATCCATAAAAACCTGGTCTACTTAAATTCTTACGAGGAACATAAATGAACTTTACTTGTTTATAGAGTTCAAACAATTCATTAAATTGATTTTGCAAATTTTCAAAACTCTTCATTTTTGTTAAAGCCTCATAATAATTTTTTGTATGTAAGGATTGAAAGAAGTATTTTCGTTTTTCTCCCATTTTTGCCAACTCTATTCTACAATAGAAAATATCCTTTCTCAACCATAAATGTGGAACGAGTACCTTTGATGATGATTTTGCACGACAATTTGCACTACACTTTTCAAACATTTTTAAAATTTATCCTTTCTTAAAAGTTATTAAAAAGCTAAGTGTTTGTATTTGCTATATTTTTCAAAAATAAAAATTTTAAAAAAATCTAAATAACAAAGAATAGAAAGTTAGTAAAATCATACATTTAAGATTGGAGCGGGTGAAGGGAATCGAACCCTCACGGCCAGCTTGGAAGGCTGGAACTCTACCATTGAGCTACACCCGCAAAGATGAGAATAAAGATAAATCTTTTTTTTATAAGTTGCAAGTAAAAAATAAAAATACTTTATTTTAAATATTTTTAACAAATTAAGTGAAAGTAAAATTTATCCCCTCGGTTGGAGGGGATTTTGTTAATTATAAAATCTTGCGATTACTTTGTTATTTCGTTTTACGCCATATTTATTATAAAGATATGACATATAATCATCAAAGATATTTTCAGAAAGATTTTTTTGTTCGGTTGATTTGAATGTTTCAAAATCCTTTTTATCCTTTTCATCAATGGTTGGAACAGAAATGTTTCTTACAACAGCTACATAATAAACATCGGGAGATTTTACTATGAAAGGTTTGTTTAAATCTTCGCTGAATACTTTTGTTAAAAAGTTTGCGTCGTAAACGTTATTAAATCTTTCTGTTTTTGTGTTTAAAGAAACGTTTGCTGATTTATCAACAGTGACAACAGCACTTGAAAACTTTTCGCCTTTGTTAAGGTTAGCAAGTATTTCATTTGCCTTTGTTGAAGCTTGTGAAATTTTCATATTTTCATTCCACATTTTTGAAAGTTCAGTTTTTACAGTTTCAAATGCCTTTGGACGAGGAGCGGAAACTTTTTCAACGAATATTAAAATTACGTTGTCCCCGTTATCCAAAACATCACTTATTCCATTTTCATCAAGGGCGAAGAAAGCAATGTCTCTGTATTTTTGGGTGAAAGTTTTGTCTTTGAAAGCACTTCCATCTCTTTTTAATCCATCAACATTTAATTCTGGTAGGTCAACTTTTTTTACGTTGAAAGTTTTTACAATTTCATTTATGTTTGCACCGCCGTTTATTTCATCTATGATATTTTCACCTATTTCAACCATAGTTTTATAGATTTTATCACTGTCCTCAGATTTAATATTTTTATATTTTATAGCATCTTTTGAACTGATAGTTATATAAGAAATTTTCCTGTATTCAGGTTGTGCAAATTTTGCGGTGTTAAGTTTGTAAAGTTCCTTTAATTCCTCTTCTTTTGGGGTAGAGGTAATTTTTTCGTTTGCAATTTTGAAACTTACAACATCAATAGTTCTTTCTTCATTTTTTTGTTTGTAAAGAATCTCAGCTACATTTGTAGCATTTACATTACTTACTATGGCATTTACCAAAATTTCTCTTGCAATAGAATTTGCAATTTCATTTATGAAAGTTTTTTCTGATACGTTGTTTGCCTCTAAAATATAGGCAAATTTTTCAGGTGAGAAGTTACCCTTATCATCTTGAAATTCCTTTGTGTTTTGAATTATTTCATAGATTTTTTCATTGCTTACATAAATGCCCTGATTTTTAGCTTCCTCATCAAGTAAAAGTCTGTAAATCATATTATTTATTACTTGATCAAGGAGACCCATTTGGATTGCTTGTTTATAGTTAAAATTAATGTTATTACCCATAGCGGATTGCATTTGAGCGATTTGTCTTTTGAATTCTTCCTCTAATTCTATGGAGGAGACATTTTTATTTGCGACTTTTAAAACTACGTCAGAGCCAGCCATATTTTGCCCGCTTATTCCCCAGAAAACGAAGCTTGCACCAATTATAAATAGTAAAATTCGGCTTACCCATGTATCAGAAGCATTTTTTAATTTTTTAAGCATTTTAGATTCCTTTCGTAAAAATTTTTTCACTTTTATATAGAAATAACAAAATAAATGTGTTAAAACAAGAAAAATATTAAATAATTTTTTAATTTTAAACAAAAAGGAGTAAAAAATGGCTTTTTCAAATAAAAAAATTATTGCTGGCAATTGGAAAATGAACGGACTTAAACAAGATAGTTGGCAACTTACAAACGATTTATTAAATAAATTTGAAAGTCCAGATGCAAATTTGGGCTTTGAAATGATTGTTTGTCCTCCTGCTACACTTTTATCAGAAATTACTGCTATGGTAGAAGGTTCACCAATACAAACAGGTGCTCAAAACTGTTCTGATAAATTAAATGGTGCATATACTGGCGAAATTTCACCTGTTATGATAAAAGATATTGGGGCAAAATTTGTAATACTTGGTCATTCAGAAAGAAGAAGTTATTACGGTGAAACAAGTGCTATGGTTGCAGCAAAAGCACATACAGCTTTGGAACAATCCTTAACACCAATTATTTGTGTTGGCGAATCTTTGGAACAAAAAGAATCTGGTGTTGCCGAGGCCGTTATTGAAGAACAATTCTTAACTTCTGTTCCTGATAATGCAACTGTGGATAATATAATAATTGCGTATGAACCAGTATGGGCAATTGGAACAGGTAAAGTTGCAACACTTCAAGATATAATTGATATTCATTCAAAGATTCGTGATGTTGCAGAAAAGAAACTTGGTTCAAGAAATATAACAATACTTTATGGTGGAAGTGTAAAGCCATCAAATGCAAAGGAAGTATTTTCTACTGAGGAAGTAAATGGAGTTCTTGTTGGTGGAGCTTCGCTTAAAGCAGATGATTTTTGGGATATTGCGATGGCAAGTGTATAATTTCCACTTAATTAATAAACCCCTCTTATTGAGGGGCTTTTTTTTATCTTGATTTTTCTATATTTTGAATAATTTTTTTATTTTTTTGTTGTTCAAGTAATTTTGTTTCTAAAATATTAAGGATTTCAGATGTAATTTGTTTTTCATATTTGTGTTTTGTATATAAATCTCTTATTTTTGCTATATCTAATGCGGTATAACCAAATATGTCTTTATTAAGTATATTGGCATTGTGTTTTGTTAAGAAGTTTATCATATCTATGGATTCATTTGATACGGCAATATATAAAGGTGTTTCTTTGTGGTTATCAAGTTCATCAATCTTTAAACCTGCTTTTAAAAACTCTTTGGCTGCGGCCACATTATTATGAAAAGCGGCATAATGTAGATATGTCCAGTTAAGACGGTCTATTCCAATATCTACACCGTCTTCCTTTATTAATGTTTTTAAATTTTCAATATCATTATTTTCTATACAAGATATCATAAGATTTTTCTTAGTATAGCTTTTTCTTTCTTTTGAGTATTTTATTTCATTAATAGTTTTATTATTAAGCATAATAAGCCCCTTAATTTTTCTTAATTTAGTTATTATTATAAACAAAAAAAAAATACCGTCAAGAGAAAAATAAAAAGTGAGTAAAATATTAAATTTTATTTGGAAAAAGACAAAAAATAATGTATAATAAGTTCAAATAGGAGAGAACTATGAAAAAATATTTAATAAATTTTGTATTATTGTGTGTTTGTTTCTTTCAAGTAAACAATGCAAGGGCTGATCTTTGGGATATGTGGATTGACGAAGATGAAGAGGCAAATATGAAGGGTGTTTCTGGTGGGGATACTATGACAACCACAAGAACCACAACTACAAGAACTCAAAATGTTGTGGGGCAACCTTCAACAATGCGAACAACATTAAGGGAAACTGTTAATATCTATAATACTCAACAACCAGAACAGGTTTATAATAGTCAACAGTATATACAACCTCAAAATGTTGTTGTGCAACCAGTAGCTAATAATACTGTGCCTAATAAGGTTGTTTATACGAATACTCCTGTAAACAATAACTATGCTTTTATTGATTATGATACTATTCAAGAGGAACGAAATATTCCAGATTCAGAAATTGTGAATTCTATTGATAAATGGCAACTTGGGTTGAAAAATATATATTGGGAAAATTATCGTGGTAATAATATAAGGATTGAAGTATTAAGAAATAATCGTGATATAAAAGAAATGCGTCTTAAATTTGTTCAATCACAAGATATAATTTCTGATCCTGATGGTTCTATATCTGATATACTTAATAAAGTAGCAGAGCAAGTTATGAAAAGGACTTGTGGTAAAAAATCAAAACAATCTATTATCCTTTATGAACGTCCTTCAATAGAATTGGTAAAAGAAACGACATATGATAATTATAAGGTTGTTGCAAAAGGTAATTCTTTGAAAGAATATGGATTTAGGTGTATTTATTAAAAAAATAAAAAAATACTTGCATTTTTTTTTATTGTATTGTTTAATATACTCTATCTTTTGAAGATAGTCCTTTAAGTGGGGGTGTAGCTCAGCTGGTTTAGAGCGCTTGCCTGTCACGCAAGAGGTCGAGGGTTCGAGCCCCTTCACTCCCGCCACTTAAAATTTATAGCTTAAAGGTTGAAATTGAAAAAGTCTAACTCTAATAATAATGTATCTTCTATTTTAAATGTTTTGGGTATTACTCCGCAAATAATAGTTATTTCTTTGCTTATAATTCTTTTTGTTGGGATTATTATAGGTTTGTTTGTAAAAAAACAAAATGTTGTAAGTAAGAGAATGACGGTTGTTGAGGAGGTTGTTCCTTATGATAGAAAACAGATATTTGAACAATCTATGAAATCTGATAATGAGGTGAAGCAAATAAAGGATAGTCCATTTGAAAAAAATTCTTTGATAGTGGAAAAAGTGGATAAGCCTGTGATTGCAGTTATTATTGATGATATGGGGGTTGATATGATAAGGACACAGAAAATCCTTGAACTTGATTATCCTCTTACTGTTTCTTATTTGACTTATGCACCGAATTTGCAATCGCAAATAAATCATGCAAAGGAGGCAAATAATGAAATACTTTTGCATGTCCCTATGCAGGCTTTGAATGATAATTATGATTATGGTGGGGAGTATCTTTCAACCAATAATAGTAAAAATAGAAACCTTGAAATTTTAAAATCTCAGCTTGATAAAGCAACAGGGTATATAGGTATAAATAATCATATGGGAAGTAAATTTACTTCTGATGAATCTCAGCTTTCTATGGTGGTAGAGGAGTTGGATAGGCGAGGACTTTCGTTTGTTGATTCTCTTACTGCATCACAATCAAAGGGAGATATTGTTGCAAAAAAAACAAAAATTCCGTATGCAACTCGTGATGTATTTCTTGATGACAGTAATAAGTTGGAAGATATAAAGAAAAGTTTAAAATATCTTGAAAATATTGCTAAGAAGCGTGGCTTCGCTGTTGCAATAGGGCATCCGAGAACTAATACAATAAAGGTGTTGAAGGCTTGGTTGCCAACACTTCAAAAAAAGGGAATAGAACTTGTTCCTATATCATATATAATTAAAAATTATCCTAAATTTTAAGATTTTGTTCTTCTGGTTAATGTCTTGAATTTATGCTATTATTTCCTTATATGAAATAGGAGGGATAAATGGCAAATATTTTACTTGTTTATGGACATCCAAAAACACCAAAAAGTTTTAATTTTGATTTAAAGGAGAGATTAGTAGAAACTTTGAAAGCTCATGGTCATAATGTCCTTGTTCGTGATTTATATGAGATAAGTTTTAATCCATTATTATCATCAAAAGATTTGGAGCTTATTCATAATAATCAGATACCTGATGATATTAAAAAAGAGCAAGATTTTATCCGTAATGCTGATGTGATAATTTTCATATATCCTATATGGTGGGCGGGTCAACCTGCTATTATAAAAGGATATATTGATAGGGTATTTAGTTATGGTTTTGCTTATATGTATAAGGGTGGTAAAGTTGTAGGTCTTCTTCCTGATAAAAAAGCTATTATAATAAATTCTAATGGAAATTCAACAGAGCTTTATAAAAAAGATGGGTTCTATGATGCTATGAAATTACTTGTAGATAAGGGGATATTTGCATTTTGTGGATTTTCAAAGGTGAAGCATTTGTTTTATGGAAGTCTGAGTGTTAAAACAGATGAAGAGAAACAAAGAGATATAGATAATGCAGTGGATGAAACAATTATTGAGATAGAAGCCACAGATAAAAATTAAGCTTTGTTCAAAAAAAACGTTCCTTATTTTTGAACGGTCAATTATAGGAAAATGTTCTTGATTTTATTGATATTTTATATATAATAAACATATCAAAAATAAGGAACGTTTTTAATGAGCAGAACAAATAAAAATCCAAAAGTTTCCGTCTTAACACCGATTTATAATACAGACCCTTTGCATTTGAAGGAAGCAATTGAATCAATTTTAAATCAAACATATAAGGACTTTGAATTTATAATTTTGAATGACAGTCCTGATAATATTAAGATTGAAAAAATTGTCCTTGATTATCAAAAGAAAGATAAGCGTATTAAATATTTTAAGAATGAGAAGAATTTGGGGATAACTCCATCACGTAATAAACTTATTGATTTAGCAAGTGGTGAGTATTTGGCTATATTTGATCACGATGATATTTCTCTTCCAAATCGTTTGAAGCTTGAAGTTGAATATTTGGATAGTCATTTAAATGTTGGTGTTGTAAGTGGGCAAGTGCATAATTTTATTAAAAACAGAATAACAAAGCATCCTGAAAATAATATGGATATAAAAATTGCATTGATGAAGCATAATATTGTTTCTCATACGGCTATGATGTTAAGGAAGTCTGTTCTTGATAAATATTCAATCAGGTATGAGGAAAATTATTCTCCTGCGGAAGATTATATGCTTGTTTTAAGGTTGGTTAAGTATACTATGTTTTATAATATTCCAAAGGTTTTATTAAAATATCGTAATTTTGATGGAAACACTTCGCATATTCAAAAGGAGAAGATGTTTAATGCTTCTGAATTATGTTCTAATTTCATTATGAAGGAATATCCATATTTGTATGCAAAATTGAAAACATACTTTTTTAAACGTATATTTATAAAAATGAAAATAAAACGTAAACTTAAAAAGCAAAAAGATTTTTAATATCCAGTTTTTATTTGCTCAATTAATTCCTTTACCGTTGGAATGAATGTTCCATTTTTATAAAATGGGTCGGTTTTGAAACGATGAACAATTTGTCCTGCAAATAAAAGATTTCCTTCTACATCATCGGTATGCGAAATGTTTTGTAGAGATTTTTGAATACAAAAACTTCTTGGGTCGGTTGGGATTACGACGTTTTCTCTTTGGGTCCAACCTGAAAACATACAATTTGAAAGGCAACCAACACAATTTTTCATATCGGTCATTATAGAATCGTATTTTTCCTTTGATACGAAAATTAATGTATTTGATGGAGTTTTTAAAATGTGATTGTATCCATCATTTACGAATTGGGTAAATTTTTCCTTGTCATTTTTATTTATGAATACAGTTTTTTTATTCATAGTTAATTCAACAGGAATGTTGAAATCAATATTTTCATCACTGTTTTCAACATAGGAAATTTGACGAGTAAGTTGACTTTCTAAATCCTTTAAAAATTCATTTTCAACAGCGGAAGAGTATAGACCAGTAGGGCTGAAAGTTTGAAGTTTTACACCGCCCTTGTCAATATTTAAAAGTTTATGTTTTACACTGTCCTTTAATGGACTTTCCATTGTAACCATAGGACGAGTTCCAAATTGGAATGCAACAGGTCCTATTTCTTCATTATTGATATAATCTAACCATTCGGAAAGCCACCAAATACCACCAGCTATTATTATAGGAACAGTTTTAAGACCGACTTCGTTCATAAACTTTCTTATTTCAATTAATCTTGCCATAGGTTTTTGTGGTTCAAGAGGATTATCAGCGTTTGATAGTCCGTTGTGTCCGCCTGCTAGCCATGGGTCCTCATAAATAACAGCGCCAATCCATTCCTTGAAACGATAATATGAACGTTTCCAAAGAAGTTGAAGGACTCTTGCTGATGAAATAATTGGGTTAAAGAAAACTTTGTTCGCTGCACAAATATCAGCAAGTTTAAAAGGCATACCTGCACCACAAGAAATAGCCTTTATTGTTCCCTTTGCCTTTGCAAGGACATTTGAAAGAAGTTCTTGGGATCCACCTTGTTCCCAAAGGATATTCATAAATATAAGTCCGTTTCCCTTTGATTCCTCATGTGCGATAGCAGCTTGGTCAAGGCAACCTTTGATACCATATTCAATAAGTTCCTTTTGTCTTTCTGAACGTGTTTTTCCCTTAAACATAGGTTGTATGAAATTACCATTTTCATCATAGAAGTCAGGATTTACACCAGAAAAGGTTCCTGCACCACCACAATTTGCCCATCTTCCAGATGTTAAACCTGTGGATACATTTATACCCTTACCACCCTCTATTAATGGTAAAATTTCTTTGCCAGCAATACAAACACTATTTAGAATCATTTTTTTTCCAATACTTTTTATTTATTTTAATTCCACTATGTTAGCAAATAGTTATTGTAAAGTCAAAAAAATAATTGGAAAGTTGCAAAATAATTAAATTGCTATTATTATTAAGTAAAAATATAAAAAAGGAATAGGAATAAATATGATTTTTAGTGAGATTTTACAAGCAAATGTGTTAAATTTAATGAATATAGCTTCTGTTATTTTCGGGGGTGAATTTATTGTAATGTTGGCGATTCTTTTTTTTAAAAGGATAAAAAATAAAAAGCTTTTTAAAAATGTTAATGTTGCATTGAAGTATCAAATTACTGAAATTTTAAGTGTGTTTTTTTCTGGTCTTTCAATTGCGATTCTTAGTCTACTTTATACGAATTATTTTGATAATCTTGATAGTATATTGTCCTCGCTTTTGGTGATAGCTATTTTGATACTTTTTAATATAATTATAAAGATTATCAATATGTTGACTAAGTATAAGAATGAGTTTAATGAATTTTTCTTTTCAACATTATTAAAGGGTATTGATGGAGTCTTTTTAGTGATAGTTTTAACACAGACTTGTGCTATACTCGCTTCTCTTATACCGATAGTTGATATAACAAGGTTTTTTGGTGTGGATATAAAAAGGACAACCCTTATTAATTTTCCTTTCTTTATAATGATTTTGAACTTACTCCTTTCAAATATCGGATTGATTTTACAGTATTTTATAAAGAAGTTTGATGATAAGGTGAAGCAATATATAAATGAGTTTTTTGAAATATTTAGTTTCATATTGGTTGCGTTTTGGACCACATTTTGCTTTTCAATAAGTTATAATATATTTTTGATTTTTATGGTTGGTATAATAGGAAGCTACATTATTATAAAGTTGGCTACTTATTTAAAGAATGTAAAAAAGAAGAATGCAAACAAAATGTCGGATAATTTTAAACTATTATATCCTATTTCAAATGCGATATTGGCGACTTTCTTTGCTGGGGTTGTTATGTGTTTGATGATATTTATTTGCCTTAGGTTTGGAAATTTTTATGGGATAGCGGTTGCTTCTCTTTCTATGATAAGTTTTCATTTCTTTAACTTTCCAACAAATGTTCTTTATAAAAATTCGGAAAGTTATAGGTATGTTGCGAAAACCCTTAATAACTTAGTTTTATTTTATGTGTTTTTTGAAACTTTGGAATTCGTTGTAAAAAAGCAAATAAGTATAAATATTTTTTCCGATAATGTTATAATAGGTTTGTTTTTAAGTATTTTGTTGGTTGTATTTAACCTTTTGAAAATAGTAAATCTTGCAAAATACACAGAAATGAATACAAAAAGGTTATATTTATTTTTAAGAAGTGCTTTATATATTGCTTTGTTTTCTTTATGCTTTTATTTCCTTTTCCAATATATAAATTATGAAATTTTGGCTTCGTTTGTATTTGGTTTGATAATACTTACATCGTTTATATCTTTGATATGTATAAATATTTCTGATGTAATAGATAGTATATTTGTATCAAAGTTAAAGATATGTGATATTACAAAGAATACGGTTGTTCCTATTATTAATCAGATTACAACATTGCTTATTATAATAACTATATTATTATTGCCAATTTTGAAGTAGGAGGGGGAATGTTAAGTCCAATATATGAGGCGACTAAGTTAATAGGTGATACTTATGCGGTTCAAATGCAAAAATATTCAAATGTAAATGAATGTAAGGAATATTTTATTCATAAATTAAAACATACCTTTGGTGTAGAATCTGTTATCTTGGATATTATGATAAGAGAGAAAACAATTAAGCCTTATTTAACGAAAGAGATAAAAGAGCTTATTGAACTTTCTGCGATTCTTCATGATTTGGGACGGTTTTATCAATTTGATGATGAGGGTAAGTTTATCCCTTATCCAATTTTCCGTCATGGGCAGAAGGCAGTTGATTTGTTAAAGGATAATTCAAGGTTTAATAATCCTATGTTGCTTTTTGCTATACAAACACATGATTTGATAGGGATTGATTATTCTTCTCCTTTATATATAAATATGACTGAGGAAGAAAAGAAAATCGCCGATATTATGGCAAAGCTTTTACGTGATGCTGATAAATTTGAAAATATGAGAAATTTTGTTGTTAATGGTTATCCTATGTTTAGAGCTGTGAAAAAGGAGCCTTTGTCTGAAAAAGTAAAGGAATTTATAAAAAATAAAACTTTGGTGGATAGGAAATTTTTAAAAACAAGTGCTGATGTCGTTGCGGATTTTATTCTTTGGTTAAATGATATTAACTTTGATACAACAAGGGATTTTATAAAAGATATAAATTATTTTGAGCTTGCAATTCAGGAATTTGTAAAATATGGTGCAAGTGAGGATGATGTAAGGCTTGTTCGTGAAATGGTGAAATTATAATGGTAGAAGTAAAACAAAAAACATTTTTTGGTCGTCGCCGTGGTAAGGGTATGAGTAAGGCAAAGGAGGATTTGATTTCCTCCCAAATGCAAAATTATGAAATTAAACTTCCAAAGGATGGAAAAGTTGATTTGAAGTCCTTATTTGATTTTACACCAAGGGAGTTTATTTTTGAAATTGGTTATGGTGATGGGGAACATATTGTGCAAATGGCACAAAAGAATCCTGATGTTGCATTCATAGGAACAGAAGTTTTTGTAAATGGAAATGCTTCTATCTTAAAAAAGATAATTGAAAATAATATAAAAAATATTCGTATTTTTCCAGACGATGTTAATCTTTTATTTCCATATTTAGAGGAGGGCGTGTTTTCAAGGATTTTTGTTTTATATCCTGATCCATGGCCGAAAAACAGAAATGAAAATCGCCGTATGATAAATAAAACTAATTTGCAAATATTTTATAAGCTTTTAAAAAATGGTGGAAATTTGTTTGTGGCAAGTGATCATCCTATATATATTCCATGGGTTTTGTTTTGTATGAATGAAACGAATCTATTTAGTTGGAATGCCAAAAAATCGGCTGATTTCGTGAATGCTCCTGTTGATTGGATTTCTACAAAATATGAACAAAAGGCGTTACTAGAAGGACGAAAACCTATATACCTTTCTTTCACAAAAAAATAAAATTAAAATTTTAAAGAAAATTGTTGAAAATAGAGTAATAATTGGAGTATTATAGATTATAATATAATTTTATGAGGGTTTAAAATGAAATTTGAAATTAAAAAATATTTATCTTTGCCAGTAGTTATGCTTTTAGCAGTTGTTGGTTGCACTTCGTCAGATATAAATAACAATATTCCTGTTAATTCAAATGAGCTTGTTGATGCAGATGTTGCATATAAAAGTGAAACTGTGAAGGTAGAGGTTGAAAATGTGCCTGCTCATTCTTTGGATAAAAAGATTGAGGAACATAACAAAGAAAACAAAAGTGATGATACAGTAAAAATAATTGTTGCTGAAAAGGAAGAGATTGAAACTTCTGATGCTGAGGAAGTTAGTTCAGAGAAGCTTGATGATGTGAAAGTGATTACTCCTCCTCCTGCAAATGAAGATGAAACAGTTTCTTTTGTAAGGTATTCTTATCAAGATGAAAATGCTTATATGCCAAGCAGGGTTGAATCTGATTTTGATAGGGCTGTAAGAGAGGCTGAGGAAAAACGTGGTATTAAGCATGAGGAAAGACCTGTTTATCGTCCATCTCAAAAAAGACGTTTTGTAAATGTTGTTGATGGTGAGGTTAAAAAGGAACCTGTGAAAAAACTTAATATAAAAGAAGAAGCTCCTAGAAATATTACATTTTTAAGTGCAATTATTTATCATTCAAATGCAAAGGCTGATATTTCTCCTGCTGATATGAAGGCGATAAAATCAGTTGCAAAGTTTGTAAATAAAAATAATGCAACAGTAAGACTTGTTGGAAATTCTTCTAGTCGTTCAAAGAATATGAAGGAAATTCAAAATAAGATTAAGAACTTTGATTTATCTGTCCTTCGTGCTGAAAAGGTTCGTGATGCTTTGATAAAATATGGTGTTGCTGCTGATAAAATATTTGTTGATGGTGTAGCGGATACAGAAAAAGTTGTAGAAGAAAATATGCCAATTAATGAAGCTATAAACAGAAGAACAGAAATTTATATAAATTATTAGTAGAATGAAAGGCAGTTTTTATTCTGCCTTTTTTTTAGATTATATATGAGAGATAAGGATTTTTAAGAGATGAGTTCCACACCAGAGGAAAAAGAATTTATTACTGATGAAAATTCTTCACTTAATGGTTTTAGGTGGAGATTATTTAGTCCCGATGAACGATTTGTTCAAACGGTATGTCAGAAATATGATGTTCCTGATATTATTGCAAGGATTATAAATTCAAGAAAGATTTCTTTTGAAAATGTGGAAACTTATGTTTCTCCGCAAATAAAAAATTTGCTTCCTTCGCCATTTATTTTAAAAGATATGGACAAGGCGGTTGACAGGATTGTTCGTGCAATTGAATCTGGTGAAGCAATAGGAATTTTTGGTGATTATGATGTTGATGGTGCGACTTCGTCAGCTATTTTATATAAATTTTTGTATGATGTGGGTGTAAAAAATATTCAGATATTTATTCCAGACAGACAGAATGATGGTTATGGTTTAAATTCGGAAGGTTTGAAAAAGCTTATGTCCGCTGGGTGTAGTTTGGTTGTCGCGGTGGATTGTGGTATTACTGGATTTGATGCGGTTGATATGGCGAATCAAATGGATTTGGATATTGTAATTGCTGATCATCATGAGGCAGAAGTTGGAATTCCAAATGCTGTTGCAGTTGTTGACCCAAAGCGTGTTGATGATTCCTCTGGACTTACATATTTGGCGGCTTGTGGTGTAGTGTTTTTATTGACGGTTGCACTTAATAAGACTTTGCGAGAAAGGGGTTTTTATAGAAATAATGGTATAGAAGAGCCTGATTTATTTTCATATTTGGATTTGGTCGCACTTGGAACGGTATGTGATGTTGTCCCTCTTGTAGGTGTAAATAGAGCGTTTGTATCTGTTGGTATAAAAGTTATGGCACGTAGGCAAAATATCGGACTTAAATCTCTTTGTGATGTGTCAGGGGTAAGTACTTCGCCATCAGTGTATCATTTGGGTTATGTCTTGGGTCCGCGAATAAATGCAGGTGGGCGTGTTGGAAATTCAAGTATTGCTGCACAGCTTTTGACAACTCGTAATCCATTGACTGCGGATAGCCTTGCTCAAAAATTAAATAATTTTAATTTGGAAAGAAAGGATATTGAAGCGGCTGTTTTGGAACAAGCATTTACAAAGGTGGCGAGTGAGATAAAGCCTGATGACAATTTTATTTTTATAAGTGGTAAAAATTGGCATACTGGTGTGATTGGAATTATTGCAGGAAGATTAAAGGAAAGATACAATCTTCCAACGTGTGTTGCGACAATTGATGATAATGGTGTTGCAAATGGAAGTGGAAGAAGTATTCCAGAAATTGATTTGGGAACTGCTATTATAAAAGCAAAGGAGCTTGGTATTTTAACAGAAGGGGGCGGTCATTCTATGGCGGCGGGTTTTACACTTAATGTTGAAAAAATTGATGAGTTTAAAAAATTCCTTCATGATTATATTGAATCGTCAACTAAATCACAAAAAATTATACCTGTTTTAAATATAGATTCAGTGATTGATATTACTGGCATAAATGCCGAGCTAGTAAAAAAATTACAAATTTTGGAGCCGTTTGGAACATCTAATGAAGAGCCTAGATTTGCTATACTTAATGCTAAACTTACTGGAAGTGATGCAATAGGTGGTGGAAATATCAGATGTTATTTTTCATCAGATAATGGAAAAAGTATTTCCGCAATTTGTTATAAATCTGTTGATACTCCATTGGGTGAAGTTTTATTATCTGAGATAGGGGAACGTTTCAAGTTGGCTGGGAAAATAAGGTTTAATTCCTGGAACGGAAAAAACTATATACAATTTATAATTGATGATGTTGCAAAAATGTAAAGGGGAAAATTTATGAAAATTTTTGTTTTATTTTTATGTTTGATTTTATCGGACTGGGTTCTTGCTCAAAATGCACCTGCGATAAAGGCTTTGGAAGATGCAACGGAAGAGGTTGAAGTTTTTGATGATAGGGAATTTAAAAAGTGGGTTGAAGATTTTAAAAAGAAAGCTGTGAAAAAACATAAAATTTCACAGGCTACTGTTGATGAGGCTTTTAAAAATATAAAATATGAGCCAAGTGTAATTACTTCTGATAGAAAGCAACCTGAGTTTATGAAGACTTTTTGGTCTTATTATGATGCGGCTTTGAAACCTGAACGTATTGCAAATGGAAAAATCAAATTAAAGGAACATTATAAATTATTTAATAAAGTTGCAAAAAAGTATAATGTTCAGCCTCAAATTTTAATTGCATTTTGGGGTATGGAAACAAATTATGGCACATATGTTGGAAAGTATAATATAATACAAACTCTTACTACTTTGGCATTTGATCCAAGGCGTTCGGAATTCTTTACAAATGAACTTATTAAGGCATTACAAATTATTGATGCAGGTCATATGAAAGTTTCAGGTATGGTTGGTTCTTGGGCTGGTGCTTTTGGTAATTTTCAATTTATGCCTTCTACATTTATGGCCTATGCGGTTGATGGAAATGGTGATGGTAAAATAGATTTAATAAACAATATTGATGATGCGGTTCATTCGGCTGCAAATTATTTATCAAAAATGGGTTGGGATGGAAAATATAAATGGGGACGTCTTGTTTCACTTGATAAAAAAAATAAAGATTTATGGGAATATGTAAATTCTAATGAATGGAAGACAGTGAACTTCTTTAAAAATTTGGGTGTAAAACAATATAATGGTTCACCGCTTCCTAATTCTGATATAAATGCAAGTTTGATTGCTCCAAATGGTGTTAATGGACCAGTGTTCCTTGTATATGATAATTTTAAATATATTATGCGATGGAATGCCTCTACAAATTATGCTTTGTCAGTTGGACTTCTTGCTGATGCGATAGTTTCTAACTCTACACCTTTGTTTGATAGGCCTGCAAATTGGAATGAAGTAAAGCCTATGACTATTGTTCAAATAAAGGAAATTCAAGAGGCGTTAAAAAAGCTTGGTATTTATGATACAACAGTTTCTGGTCTTTATGGTAAAAAGACTATGCAGGCGATTAAGAAATATCAGAAAATGTTATTAAATGGGGATAAGAAAGTATCACCGAAAAAAATTCCGATAACCGAGTATAAGTCAGGAAATCCAGTTATTCAAGATGGCTATCCTTCGGTTGATTTATATGAAATGTTAGTGAAATAGTTTAAGGGGAGAAAGCTCCCCTTTTTTAATTATAAAATCCATCTGGGACAGGGCAATATAATAAATTTTCATCACCATCAAAATTATATTTTGGTTCAGAGTTATTTGAGGCAATATCCTTTTTAATTTCTTCTTTTAGTTCCTTTTGCATAAGGTCCGTTTCTGTATCGTCAAGACTGTTTATTGCAGTGATGGTTTTTTCACCGATAACGCCGTCAACTAATAATTCGTCATCGTCATTTAAGAATTGGTTAGTGATGTATTGGGTTGTTTTTGCAACCTTTACAGGGTCATCTGTGATTACAGAAAGTTCAAAAATATCACTTGCAATTTCTTCGTTTTCTATTTCAGGAATGTTTTGAATATTGAAAATTTTTACTTCTTCTTTTATATCAGAGGAAGGTTTTTGTTCCTCCACTTTTTTATGAAGCTTTCTAAATAACATCGCATCTTGCATAAGTTTTGCTTCTTTTTCTTTGGTTTTTATTGTTGTGTCAGAATTATCTGTAATATTACATTTTTTATCTTCATCATTGTATGCAAAATGAAAGAATTGAGAAATATCATCATTTACCTTTTTTGAATTAGGATTGTTAGAATTACTATATCCAATATGTCGCATAGCAATTTTTGCATTTCTAAGGCTGTCAATTTGAAAGGCATCAGCAGATAGATTTTGTGCATCTTTATCACCGACAATTAAAACTTGAAAAGGAATCAATTTGTTATAAGTTTCTATTTCAGGATTAAGTTCTATAAGCTCCTCCACAGATAGATTATTTTCATCAGCAATTTTTTCTAAGCTATCATTTGCTTTTACTTCATAATAAAAATAAGATTGAGGGTTTGTGATTATATTATCCTCATCTTTTTCAAATGGAACGTCTGGGATTAAATCTATTCTTTCGTCATAAGGTAGGTTGAAATAATTAGTATTAGGTTCTTTTGATTCTGTTAAAGTAAGTTTTTCTTTGTGCCATCTGTTTAATTTTTCTTTATGTTTAAATATTTCCTTTTCAAATTGTTCTTTTGTAAGGTTTGGACCGTATTTATCATATAACTCCATACCAAATTCTACTGCATTATTATCTGTATTGCTATCACTGAAAGCGTTGAAGTGAAATTTTAACAAATCGTGCAATTGGGCTCCAAATTTTCTTCCAAGGACTTTATTTTTTTGTAAGGTATAGCCCCAATGAATATTGCTCCAAATATCATGATCATAAATAAATTCATAATCGTTTGGAATATTTGAACCGAATACAGTATGTCCTTTTGTATTTTTATATCTGTTTGCAATTTTTTTAAGTATAGGTTTGAAATCAAAAATATCAGAATTTGCTAGGTCATAAAGTTGCCAAAAATGTATTGCATCAAAATTTGGGTCGTTTATTTTTGCAATCATTTCCTTGTAGATAGAATCGATAATTTGATTATAAACAGGTTTATTTTTATCAATATCTTGAAAACCCTGTAATCTTTTTATATCGTTAACATCTTGTTTTTTCATAAAAAAATTCTCCTTTCATATTAAAAGTTATTGTTTTGTTCTATTTTATAGTTGATTTATGAAATAATTCCCGTTATAATAGAATTATAAAAATTAAAGAGGTATAAAATGCGAAAACAAAAAAAAGATATAGTTGATATTGCTATATTACTTCTTAGTTTTAATACTTGGAAAAAAATCAATTATTGGTTTTTAATTTTATATGCTGGTTTCTTTTTTTCTGCATCAACACTTTATGGTATAATGGTTGGTTTTAATATCCAAAGTAGTATTTTGAGGAATGTATATTTGTATATTATTCCTTTTGTATTGTATTCTTATTTAATTCATATAATTATAAAGAATTTATCTAAGGATACTCTTATCGGTATAATTTTATTAATATATTTTGGGCATTGTTTATTTTTTTACCGTGTTTTAGTTTATATTATAACTTTCACAGTTGTCTTATTCTTATTATTAATATCTGAAAGTTTTTGTGAATGGAGGGAAGAATGATAAAAACAATAAATAAAAATAAAATTAAAGATTTTTTCATCAAACAATTTATCCCTGCTATACTACTGATTGGGGTTAATGTTGGCTATACAATATTACTTTTTTTCGGATTGTTTCCTTTTGGTCCTAATGTGGAACCAGAAGATGTTTCATTTGTTGCTAAAATGTTTGAATATTATGATGATTCATTTGATTATATGTTTATAATTGGTTTGCTTATAGCGTCATTTTTATTCTTTATAACTTCCCAAATATTTGTATTTAAAAATCTTAAAAATCCAGCAACAAAAACTTTTGCATTTTTTGATTTTTACTTTTTAGCAATATCTATTGGGCTACTAATGTTATATAGTGCAATTAATTAAGGGGAAAAATATGAATAGACTTGTTCCATTAGTTATAATTACTATACACTATTTTTAAAGAAAAGTCAAGAACAATTTTAGAACATTAAATTTGTATCGTTTGCTATTCTTGTAATCTTGCGATGCGGACTAAGGATTTTTATACCTTCATTATTTTTCAAAGACGGTAGCCTTTGGTTCATCCCCCTAAGGGTGGGGTAAGGGAGATGGACAATTCAGACTGAATCCCCACCCTTTAAATTGTTGAAAGTGTTTTTCATTGTTTTGTTTTCTCCTTAATTATTTTTCCTTGGGACACTTTGTCAGTCAGCAAAGCGACTGCCCTTGGTCCCCTTTAGGGGCAGTCGCTAGGAGCTAAAGCTCCCATAGTGCTGACTTTATTTTTTTCATTATGTTTATCTCCTTATTTCATAACTTCATCATTTATTAAAGCCGACAGGCTTTATGGCACACCCGCGGGTGCGGGGTGTCGGGTGTGCCATTTTCTGACTTTGAGTTTCGTATTGTTGTTGCATTTTCTGTTTATTCCTTTGTTATTTATTCCCTCCACATTTTCCAAATACCAACTCTCCGTGTCAGTTGTCGCCCTCCCGCAAGGCGGGGTAACGGTGGGCGACTGTAAGTTTTATTAAAACCTACTACTGGTTGATTTATTTTGTTTATTTGTTTTCATTTTTATTTTCCCTTTCTATATTTCTTCCTGTCAGCAAGCGGACGCCCAGCGCCCCACATTGTGGGCGTCCGCGTTCACTTCGTTCACATAGTGCTGACTACGGTTATCCTTGTAAGTCCATCTTTTTGTATTTATTCAGTTGGTAAGTGGAGGTATATAAATATTTATGAAATAAGTACAGATTTTGGCGAAAGAATCGTTTAAAATGATATGTTAAAAAATAACGTTCCTTTTTTTTGAACATTTATTTTCATATTCTATAATAGAATAATTTGAAATGCAAGCATTTTTGTTGGGGGGGGGTAAATCGTTGATTATACCTTAATATTTTTACTTTTATTTATGATATTTATGTAAATTTTATTACTTTTTAGAATCTTAAAAAATTGTTCAAAAAAAAGGAACATTTAATTTTAACAAAAAAAATGAAAGGAAACTTTGAAAATGAAGAAAATATCTTTGTTAACAGTTGCTTTAATCGCTGGCTTTGCTGGTGTTTCAAAAGCTGAAATTTCACAATATACATCTGCTCATATTTCTTACACAAAAGCAAAAGTGGAAGGAAAAGATCATGATGGTAGTTATGATGAAATGACAAACAAAGCTGCACCTGCATTATCAGTTGCATACGGTTTAAACTTTGGTAAAGGTTTAAGAAGTGATGTTGAATTTACATACGGCTTTAATGCAAAAGAAACATATGCTGATGAAGAAGAATCTGAAACATATAAAACAAATCAAATGTCATTAATGTTAAATGGATATTATGATATTGCTACTGGCACAAAATGGACACCTTATGTAAATCTTGGTATTGGTATGTCAAAACAAACTATTAAGTATAAGGGTGTTGATTTAGAAGATGATGAAGTTGAAACAGGTAAGGCTTCTGATACAACATTTACATGGCAAGCTGGTCTTGGTGTATCTTATGAAGTTGCAAACAATCTTAGCGTTGATGCAGGATACAGATATGTTGACTATGGTAAACCAAAAGATACAGCAGAAGATTTTGAGGGAAAAACAAAATCTAATGTATTATCTATCGGTGCAAGATATGCTTTCTAATATAGACGGACGTTTATGTTAAATTTGTTTAGTTAGTATGAAAGGGAGGAAGTTTTAATTTCCTCCTTTTTCTTTTATATATTTATCTACTACATCGTTAAAAATTTCTTTTGGATTTATTCCCATTGCAAGAGAGATTTCTATAAATTCTATTATATCAAGTTTTCTTTCTCTTGTTTCTATTTTTGATATGAATGATTGAGGTTTTCCCAAGCTGGTCGCAAGGGAGATTTGGCTTATTTTCAATCTTTTTCGTTCGCTATTTAATCTGTAAATTAAATATATGTAGTTATTTGAGTAAATAGATTTTTTCATTTTTTTCTCCTTTTGTTAATATGAATTTTGAAACTCTTTCTTACCTCTGTTAAATATTTGGCGACCTCTTTATCGGGAATCCCTAGTGCGTTGAATATTTCAAATGTTTCTATGCAATCTAATTTTCTTTCCAGTCTTTCATATTTAGAAATAAAAGATTGTGGTTTCTCTATTAACACGGCTAATTTTGTTTGTGTTATGTGAGAGTTTTTCCTTATTTCTATCAGATGGTTTATTATGGTTTGGTATTCTTTTGTTTTTGTTGTTTTTTCCATAGTTATTACTCCTTTAATTTTTTTTAAAGCATTATATAAAGGCTGTTTATATTTAGTGAATATGTGGAAATAAAATTTTTTGATAAAATAAACTTGATTTTTGAAAAAAAGTATATAATATATAAATATCTTAATTGCCGGCGTAGCTCAGTTGGTAGAGCAGTTGATTTGTAATCATCAGGTCCGCGGTTCGAGTCCGTGTGCCGGCACCACTAAAACCTTCCAAAAATCAATGAGTTATGAAGTGAGTAAGAGCAATGTGTTTTGCGAGCGGAAACTTTTTGCTACCTATTTGCTACCGAAGAGGGTAGAGGATTTATAGAATCCTTATTGCTTTTAAATATTTTAATTCATTAAAATAAATTTTTAGAAAAAAATATTTTTTCTTTCTTGAAATAGGAATTTTTATCACTATATATAAAATAAGTTTACTTTTTAGAGAAGGAAACTTATAAATAGGAACAATATGTTTATTGTTGTATACACATTTCAATTTTACGTTTTGTTCCTCTAACCGTCAAGTAATTTTTATTTGACCAATATAAATTAAGATAAGAAAGGAAAAAATAAATGGAAAATAAAGCTTCATTTTTTACAACATATGAACAACAAGAAAATAGAACAACTAATTACTGTTTACTTATGCTTAATCAAATATATAGTTACAGCCCTATATTATTTAATCAATTAATTAGCAATTTAATTTTAGATGAATGTAATTTTGGGGTAAATTTTAATCAACAGAAGGGGATTAATACTTCTAAAAATCTACAAATAGCCGATGGAATTATCAGACAAGAGGAAATAACCATATATATTGAAACTAAAAATTTTGATTGGTTCTATGATAATCAAATTTTTGGATATTTAGATAATTTAAATAATAAACAAGGTAAAAAAATACTGATTTTGTTATCTAATTTTGAAAATATAAACGATATTCAAACAAGAAGTAAAATGATAAAACAATCCAATAGTAAGTATTACGACATTGAAATATATCCAATTAATTTTACTGATTTATATTCTGAGATTACAAATATTACTGATAGTATTCAAAATGATATGTTTAAAAATATGGTAAATGATTTTGAAGCATTTTTATTTCAAGAAAATTTGTTACCTACATGGCAATATAAATTAGATATTGTAAGAACTGGGGATACTATGGAACAAAATAAACAATATGAATGCTATTGTTGTCCTTGTGAAAATGGAACTTGGTGGCATAGAAGAGCTAAATATATGGGATTATTAAATGAAGGAAAAATATTAAAAACAATTGCAGAAATAGATGGAGTTGTTAATGTAGTAAATAATAACAATCAAGAATTCGAAGTAATGTATGATAATATAAATGACAGAAAAAATTTAGAAAATAGAGCTAGAGATTTATTAAAGAATAGTGATTTTTATGGATCTAAACATTTACAGGAAAATGATTCTGTTAGAATTTTTCTATTATCAAATATAAAAGAGTTAAATGAAGGATTTGAAAAGGATTCTAAAGGAGGACGTCTTCCGGGTAAAATGTATATTGATTTATCCAAAGATTGGAAGGAAAAACCAAATAATATAGATAAAGTAGAAAAGTTAATTGATGGAAAAAAATGGAGTGATTTCCAATAACTTATCGTAAATATAAGATATTACCGAACGGGAATAATTTGATGATTTTAATGCAAAACTGATATAAATTTTATCGCTCGGTAATATATTTTAATAATACAAAGATATTTTATTTCCTTTAAAATATACTATTTACAACCATATTTGACCTGTTTAGCACCAGTTATCCACCATTTGCAACCGTTTACGACCACTTTGAGACCACTTAAATCAGTAAATAAATTAGTTTTTATTAGATATAACATATTGAAAAGACAGAATAAAATTGAATTTGTTTTTTTTGACTCGAAAGTAGCTTACTCTAATTCTGCAACTATTTAGAATTATTTGGAAGCAAATACCGACCTTTTTGATATTTTTTATGCTATTAAATTAAAATTCTATACTAAAAATCTTTAAATCCCATATTGAAATTTAAGGACATATTTCTTATATAAGAATATATAATTAAATTAAGAGAAGG
>JAAVBN010000018.1 GCA_014803545.1 bacterium
TATTATAGCATATAGGAAATTTAAGTCAAATCGCAACAAAGGGATAGATACAAATATTAAAGGTTTAATTATAGCATATAGGAAATTTAAGTCAAATCGCAACAACCAGATGTTTTAATCGTCGCTCGTGGTGATTATAGCATATAGGAAATTTAAGTCAAATCGCAACCATCCAGTCCCTTGCGTGTTCGTAGCGACAATTATAGCATATAGGAAATTTAAGTCAAATCGCAACGAATTGTTATCGCAACAATTTTTGGCTTTAATTATAGCATATAGGAAATTTAAGTCAAATCGCAACGCCCTACTTGCACTTAAACTTTTGAAAAAAATTATAGCATATAGGAAATTTAAGTCAAATCGCAACAGTTTGGGTCCGATATTTTTGGTGTTAAGAATTATAGCATATAGGAAATTTAAGTCAAATCGCAACAAAAGAACATGACAAGGAACATCAACGGATATTATAGCATATAGGAAATTTTAATCAATCTAATAAAATATTAAATTTTTATATAATTTTCAAAAAAACGAATCGCTTTTTGTTGCTTTTTTGTTTTCGGCAATAAAAATAAAACAATAACAGAACAAAAAAATATAATTTCAGTAAAATCAATATTTTTTAATTAAATCAAAAACTTATAAGTAATAAAGTTGTTCTAAAAATGTACCTTATAAAAATTTCACTTGAATTTATTCTTATTTTCTACTATAAATTGTAAATTATGAAATTATGTATTAATAATAACTAAAAATATAAGGGGGATAAAAATGAACGAAGATCATTTAAAAATTTGGAATTCAATAGAACTTATTGCAAATTCAAACGGATTAACCGTTTCAGGTTTGGCAAGAAAAGCAGGTCTTGACCCTACTATATTTAATAAAAGTAAAAGATTTCACCCAAGTGGTAAACGCAGGTGGATATCTATGGAAAGTTTAAGTAAAGTCTTATATGTAATGGGAATGGATTGGGAGGAGTTCGGTAGATATATGAAAATGATATGACCTGATTAATACTTGTAAAAATATTATATAATGTTATAATAAGTATATATTAAAGGTAAAAAAATGATTACTTATTTCTCTATTTTATGTATTTTTACAATATTACTATATGTTATTTTAAATAAAACAAACACTCTTCATACCTTTTTTGATAAATACTTAATCGCTTCTAGTTTAATAGTTTTCATTTGTGTTTGTATCAGCAATACTTATTACATAAATAATAATATACTAAGCAAATGTTTCTATATATTTATGATTCTTTTGTGTGTTATAGGCTTCTCTATAACAATATTGAAAAATATTTCATTATATAATGAAAAAACTTTATACATTTTATCTTTGTTATTATTCCTTTCTATCATTTATTTAATATCTGTAATTGTGTCTTATATGGGATTACCTACTTGGTTTCATTCTATTATAATAGATTCGATTCGTATTTTGTTGTAATATACCTTAATAATTTTATAAAATTTATTGCAAATTTGATTCGCTTTTTCCTTAAAATATATAATTAAAGAATAAAAATATCACCTTTTTTATAATTATTTAAAATAAAAAATAATTGTAAAATCATAGTGTTAATGATAAAAAGTAGGAAAATAAAAATAAAAATTGAAAAAAATATAATTTTGCTATTGACTTTTTTTGAAATAATAATTATATTTATTCTCACTTGAAAGTTGCAGGGATGGAAACTGAAAGTAAAAACTTCTAATAATCATCTCTCCAACCTCTCCAAAAAATTACGAAGAAAAAATAAAAAAAATTATTTTTTCTCTTGCAATTAAAAAAAATAGTGTTATAACTTATAAAGTTTTTTAAATGACACTTGATTTAAATGCGATTTGTTTTTTAACATAGTAAAGATGCAATAAGGGATGTGTAGACGGCAGTATAGCTAGTAAAAAGTTGTCTGACACTGCACATTTTAAAATGACAGAAAAGCAAAAAGGTAAATTTGGTTATTATTTAAAACCTTATCTTTTTCTTTAAGTATACATATAGTGCAGGATTTAAGACTTAAAGATTTTTTAAATCTAAGAGTTTGATCCTGGCTCAGAACGAACGCTGGCGGCAGGTTTGAGGCATGCAAGTCGAACGAGAAAGGTAGCAATACCGAGTAGAGTGGCGCACGGGTGAGTAATATATGGGAATCTGCCCAGAAGTGGGGGATAACAGTTGGAAACGACTGCTAATACCGCATACGCCCGAAAGGGGAAAGATTTATCGCTTTTGGATGAGCCCATATTAGATTAGCTAGTTGGTGGGGTAAAGGCCTACCAAGGCAATGATCTATAGCTGGTTTGAGAGAATGATCAGCCACATTGGAACTGAGACACGGTCCAAACTCCTACGGGAGGCAGCAGCTAAGAATATTGGACAATGGGGGAAACCCTGATCCAGCCATGCCGCGTGAGTGAAGAAGGCCTTCGGGTTGTAAAGCTCTTTTAATAGGGAAGATGATGACGGTACCTATAGAATAAGCACCGGCTAACTTCGTGCCAGCAGCCGCGGTAATACGAAGGGTGCAAGCGTTGTTCGGTTTTACTGGGCGTAAAGCGTGTGTAGGCGGATTATTAAGTCAGTGGTGAAATCCCGAGGCTTAACCTCGGAACTGCCATTGAAACTAATGATCTAGAGAATAATAGAGGATAACGGAACTCCGAGTGTAGAGGTGGAATTCGTAGATATTCGGAAGAACATCAGTGGCGAAAGCGGTTATCTGGATTATTTCTGACGCTGAGATACGAAAGTATGGGGAGCAAACAGGATTAGATACCCTGGTAGTCCATACCATAAACGATGAGTGCTAATTGTTGGAAATCTTCGGATTTTCAGTGATTGAGCTAACGCGTTAAGCACTCCGCCTGGGGAGTACGGTCGCAAGATTAAAACTTAAAGGAATTGACGGGGACCCGCACAAGTAGTGGAGCATGTTGTTTAATTCGATGATACGCGAAAAACCTTACCAACCCTTGACATACCAATCGCGATTTTCAGAAATGATTATCTTCAGTTCGGCTGGATTGGATACAGATGCTGCATGGCTGTCGTCAGCTCGTGTCGTGAGATGTTGGGTTAAGTCCCGCAACGAGCGCAACCCTCATCATTAGTTGCCATCAGGTTAAGCTGGGAACTCTAATGAAACTGCCGGTGATAAGCTGGAGGAAGGTGGGGATGACGTCAAGTCAGCATGGCTCTTACGAGTTGGGCTACAAACGTGCTACAATGGTGCTTACAAAAAGTTGCAACATCGCAAGGTGAAGCTAATCTATAAAAAGCATCTCAGTTCAGATTGTCCTCTGCAACTCGAGGGCATGAAGTCGGAATTACTAGTAATCGTGGATCAGCATGCCACGGTGAATACGTTCCCGGGTCTTGTACACACCGCCTGTCACGTCATGGGAGTTGGTTTTACCTGAAGATGGTAGGATAACCGCAAGGAGTCCGCTAGCCACGGTAAAATCAATGACTGGGATGAAGTCATAACAAGGTAGCCGTACGGGAACGTGCGGCTGGATCACCTCCTTTCAAAGACATATCTTCTTTTTAATTAAAGAAGAAAGCTGTCTGCCGTCTATATATCCCTTATAATGAATGAGAATCAGAATCAGAGTTGAATAATTCTGATTTTAGAGTTTGCAAACTCGGATTTTGATTTTAATTTGGGTTTGTAGCTCAGTTGGTTAGAGCACCGCTCTGATAAGGCGGGGGTCAGTGGTTCGAGTCCACTCAAGCCCACCATTATTTGGTCTTTGACCATACTTGGGGGTGTAGCTCAGCTGGGAGAGCGCTTGATTTGCATTCAAGAGGTCGTGGGTTCGATCCCCATCTCCTCCACCAAAAAATAAGGGTGTTGCATTGCTTTTTTATATTGTAAATATGTTGAATGAGAAAATATTAATTAAGTTATTTTTAACATTGATATTTTTATCTAGTCTAGCAAAATTTTTGTAATTTTTAAATTATGAAAGTATTCTTGATGAACCGTTTTGAAATCTAATTTTCAAAACATATGCTATATAAGTATACAAAGGGCATCTGGCGGATGCCTTGGCGATAAGAGGCGATGAAAGACGTAACAGGCTGCGAAAAGTTTCGGGGAGCTGCCAATAAGCTTTGATCCGAAAATATCTGAATGGGGAAACCTACCACTTTGTGGTGTCCTTAACTGAATACATAGGTTAAGGAAGCTAACTCGGAGAACTGAAATATCTAAGTACCCGAAGGAAAAGAAATCAATTGAGATTCTCTTAGTAGTGACGAGCGAAAAGGGAAAAGCCCAGTGTTCTTATTTTATAAACTGGAATAATCTGGAAAGGTTAACTATAAAAGGTGATAGTCCTGTACAGGTAGATATAGAATAAGATCCTTGAGTAAGGCGGGACACGTGAAATCCTGTTTGAATATGGGGGGACCATCCTCCAAGGCTAAATACTCCTTATCGACCGATAGTGAACAAGTACCGTGAGGGAAAGGTGAAAAGAACCCCGAAAGGGGAGTGAAATAGAACTGAAACCGGATGCTTACAAGCAGTCGGAGGGAATTTATTTCCTGACGGCGTACCTTTTGTATAATGAGTCAGCGACTTAGTGTAACTAGCAAGCTTAAACCGATAGGCGTAGGCGTAGCGAAAGCAAGTCTGAATAGGGCAAATAGTTAGTTGCATTAGACCCGAAACCTTGTGATCTAGCCATGATCAGGATGAAGGTAAGGTAACACTTACTGGAGGTCCGAACTCACTAATGTTGAAAAATTAGGGGATGAATTGTGGCTAGGGGTGAAAGGCCAATCAAACTGGGATATAGCTGGTTCTCCGCGAAAACTATTGAGGTAGTGCCTCAGGTGTTTATTCTAGGGGGTAAAGCACTGAATCGGCTAGGGGGTCGCGAGATCTACCAAACCGAATCAAACTCTGAATACCTAGAAATATAGCCTGGGAGACAGTCCATGGGTGCTAAGGTCCGTGGACGAGAGGGAAAGAGCCCAGACCGTCAATTAAGGTCCCAAAGTCATAGCTAAGTGTGGAAGGAAGTGAAAAGTCCAAAACAGCCAGGAGGTTGGCTTAGAAGCAGCCATCCTTTAAAGAAAGCGTAACAGCTCACTGGTCTAAATAAGTCTTTTTGCGCCCAAAATGTATCGGGGCTAAAGCTATGCACCGAAATTACGGGTTTGTATGGTTAACATACAAGCGGTAGCGGAGCGTTCTGTAGGCCGTTGAAGGTGAACCGTAAGGTTTGCTGGAGGTATCAGAAGTGAGAATGCTGACATAAGTAGCGATAAACAAAGTGAGAAACTTTGTCACCGAAAATCCAAGGGTTCCTATGCAATGCTAATCAGCGTAGGGTTAGCCGGTCCCTAAGACGAGGCCCAAAGGCGTAGTCGATGGGAATACTGTTAATATTCAGTAGCCAGTTGGTAGTGACGGATCTAGTAAATTGTTCTTTCTTATTGGATTGAGAGGGCAGTGAATAGGTTCCAGGAAATAGCTCCAACATATTGTCCGTACCCTAAACCGACACAGGTGGATTGGTAGAGAATACCAAGGTGTTTGAGAGAACGATCTTGAAGGAACTAGGCAAATTGCGTCTGTAACTTCGGAAGAAAGACGACTCCTTTTCAGGCAACTATAAAGGAGTGGCACAAAAATGGGGGTAGTGACTGTTTAACAAAAACATAGGACTCTGCAAAATCGCATAAGATGATGTATAGGGTCTGATGCCTGCCCAGTGCTGGAAGGTTAAGAGGAGGTGTGAAAGCACCGAATTGAAGCCCCAGTAAACGGCGGCCGTAACTATAACGGTCCTAAGGTAGCGAAATTCCTTGTCGGGTAAGTTCCGACCTGCACGAATGGCATAACAACTTCCCCGCTGTCTCCAAGATCGACTCAGCGAAATTGAACTCTGAGTTAAGATGCTCAGTTCCCGCGGCTAGACGGAAAGACCCCATGAACCTTTACTATAACTTCATATTGGTATTAGGAAACAAATGTGTAGAATAGGTGGTAGGCTTTGAAGCATTGACGCCAGTTAGTGTGGAGCCGAAATGTGAAATACCACTCTTTTGTTTCTTGATATCTAACCTAGAGCCGTGAATCCGGCTTGGGGACAGTGTGTGGCGGGTAGTTTGACTGGGGCGGTCGCCTCCCAAAGAGTAACGGAGGCGCGCGAAGGTTAGCTCAATCTGGTCAGAAATCAGATGTTGAGTGTAATGGCACAAGCTAGCCTGACTGCAAGGGAGACATTCCGAGCAGAGACGAAAGTCGGTCATAGTGATCTTGTGGTTCTGTATGGAAGGGCCATAGCTTAACGAATAAAAGGTACTCTGGGGATAACAGGCTGATGATACCCAAGCGTCCACAGCGACGGTATCGTTTGGCACCTCGATGTCGGCTCATCTCATCCTGGGGCTGGAGAAGGTCCCAAGGGTATGGCTGTTCGCCATTTAAAGAGGTACGCGAGCTGGGTTCAGAACGTCGTGAGACAGTTCGGTCCCTATCTACCGTGGGTGTAAAGATATTTGAGAGGATCTGTCCTTAGTACGAGAGGACCGGGATGGACATACCTCTGGTGTACCAGTTGTTCCGCCAGGAGCATTGCTGGGTAGCTATGTATGGAACGGATAACCGCTGAAAGCATCTAAGTGGGAAACCGACCTCAAAACTAGATATCTCCATTAGAATCGTGATAGACCATCACGTTGATAGGCAGGGTGTGTAAGCATAGCGATGTGTTTAGCTAACCTGTACTAATAATTCGATTGACTTATGTAGTATATGTTTTGATAATTAGATTGATTAATCAAAATATTTCATAATTTTAGACTAGAAACTTTTAATACTGTTCTTTGACAATGTGGTGATGATATCGAGGGTGAAACACTCTATTCCATCCCGAACTAGACAGTGAAACCCCTCCGAGCCGATGGTACTTTGTCTTAAGGCACGGGAGAGTAGGTAATTGCCACATTATCAAAGAACACTATTAACTCACTTCAACATATTTACAATATAATGCAATTAAAAATCCTCACTTTTGTGGGGATTTTTTTTATTTTAACCCCTTAAATATTTCTAAAAAATACATATCTTTAATTTTGGACTTTTTTATTAACCAAAATAAAGGAAAATTAAAGATGATAAAAACTATAAATTCTGTAAACAATAAAACTTTAATAAATATTTTAAAAAGAGAAAGAATTTCAAAAGAAATAAATCAAGAAAATCTTGGAAAAAGATTGAATAAACCACAGTCTTTTATATCAAAAGTGGAAACTGGTGAAAGAATTCTTGATACCATAGAATTTATAAAAGTATCAAAGAAATTGAAAAGCAACCCATTAAAGTTGTTTAAAGAACTTTTGAATAATTTCGTTGATGAAGATTAAAAAAATATTCTCATCAATTCTTGAAATTTTTCTTGATTTTATGCTATTTTAGAATATAGTTAGTTTAAACTATATCAAATTTGATATTTTTAATTGTAAAATAAAGAAAGGAAAATCAAATGCTTAGACATAATTATAAAGTCGTCATGGGGGGGGGTAATTGCACTTTTAATTATATCCCATCTTAATACCGCAAAATCTAAATCAATAAGAGAAATCGGAGATTTATTCAATGTCGCTGTTCCAAGCTATGCCTTAGGTCTTGCAATGAGAGAAAAAGATTATACAGGTGCCAAACAATGGACTTACTCTGTATTATCTTCGCAACTAACATCTGAATTATTAAAAAAAGCAACAAAACGCAAAAGACCTGATTACGAGGAGGGCGACAAAAGAGATTCTTTCCCAAGCGGACATACCGCCTCTGCATTCAGTGGTGCAACATTTATTCATAAACGATATGGCTTAAAACAAGCAATTATCCCTTATACTATGGCTGGATTTGTCGGCTATTCACGTGTCCAAGCAAAACGTCATCACAAAACAGATGTTATCGCAGGAGCTTTAATTTCATCTTTTTATACATGGGTGTTTGTTGATAAGGAGAATAACAATCTTTCATTAACAACAGACGGAGAAAGCACAAAACTGGAATATAAAACGAATTTTTAAATTACCAAAATAAAACCTTGTTTTTCTTAATTCATTTGTATAAAATTCTTATTGTCAAATATAATGAAAGGTAATAAAAATGAAAAAAAACAGTCTAGATACAAAAAAACAAGTAGAGTATTTTGTAGATTCTTTTAATTTATATCTAAGAAGGGATGATAATAAAAACGAATTCTTAGCTCCATTTGAAAAATTAAAGGAAGCTATGTTAAATGATGAAAAAGATATTGTTATAGGAAAAGAATTGCTTATGGCTTTTATCCTTAAAAGCAACCAACAAGACATACGCATTAAAAATTTAGAAGGCATCAATGCTGGTAATTTATCCATCTGTTATTAATGAAAGATTGTTATTCTCCTTATCAACAAACATTTATGTTAAAAAAAAGAAATTAATGCACCAGCAATAACAAAGGAAAGTAAAAGTGAATATAGATAAAAAACTTATATCAGAACTATCAACCAGAGGAGAATTTTCTGGAGCTGCCACTTTTGGTGATAGGGTAAAAGACAGATTTGCGCAAAAGAAAAAAGAAGAAGAGCAGAATTCTTCAAATTCTCAACAAGAGAAAGTAGAGCAAGAAATTCAATGGGAAACATTAAAAGAAGATGTTTTAAGCAATAAAAAAGAGGTTGTTATAGACAGGGTCGTTCTTGCAACTCTTATCAAAAAAATAGATAGTTTAGAAAAAACTGTTAAGAATTTAAAATTATCAGATTCCCTTCATCACGGACTTTTCCGTTAAAAAATTCCCTCATAAAGAGGGATTTTTTATTTTCAGCTATCTTGATTTCTGTGCTATCATATTATTAAATTCATTATCAAGTTTTTTAACACTTTCATCCCTTTCAGGGTCAGTAAGATTATAAATATCAGAAGGAGATTTCTTTACATTTAACTTGCCATTCTCATTTTCCACGGCAAGAGGTTTTAATCTTTTCTTACTTTGCAAGAATACAACGTTGCGACCTTCTTTTGCCTCTGAAAATGTAAATAACTTTCCATCAATTACAACATCATCAGCATCTTCAATGCCATTATTATTTGTATCAATAACAACATTCTTAAGAGAAGCTTTAGACTTTTTTATTGCAATTTCTGTTTTTAAGATATTGCCTTCTTTTACAGAAGCAGTTTCACTATCAACATTTTGATTATGAGCCTTTATATGTAATACAATGTTCATCGCTCCATTTATAATATTAAGAGCTACTAATGTTATTCCCAAAGTAAATATAGTATCTTCAAGGATTTTTAAAACTTTTTTTCTTTATCAACATTTTTATTCATATTTTATTCCTTATTTATTAATATTTAGTTTTATAATATAGCAAATAAATATTTTGTAAAGATATTCTTTCTTTTATTTCCTTGACTAAAACAAAGGCAAAATATATGATATCCAATATAATAAGTTTATAGAGGTAAAAAATGTCAGATATAAAAAGTTTTCATTGGGCAGATATCACCGCCGACAAAATTATCCGTGAAAAGGGCGATAAGGATACTTATACAGTCGCAAGCGGTATTACTCCATCAGGTGTAGTCCACTTTGGAAACTTTCGTGAAGTAATCACGGTTGACTTGGTGGCTCGTGCTTTAATGCAAAGGGGTAAGAAAGTCCGCTTTATCTATTCTTGGGACGATTACGATACTTTCCGTAAAGTGCCTGCAAATATGCCAAAGCAAGAGGAATTAAAGGAACTTCTTTTCCAACCTATCGTTGATGTTTTTGACCCATTTGGCGAATACTCTTCCTATGCCGAACATAATGAAAAGGTTTTTGAAAAAGATTTACCACGCGTAGGAATTGACTATGTTGAATTTATTTATCAAAACAAAAAGTATCGTTCAAAAACTTATAATCCCGAAATTGTAAAGGTTATGGATAACAAGGATACTATCGCATCAATCTTGCAAGAATTTAAAACTTCGGAACTTGGCGAAAATTGGGCGCCACTTTCAACATATTGCGAAAAATGTAATCGCGACAGAATTACAATTACAGGCTATGATAAGACAACAAAAAATATCACATATAAATGTGATTTGTGCGGACACGAAGGAACAGAAAACCTTGAAACTTCAAACCGCCTAAAACTTCCTTGGCGTGTTGATTGGCCTATGCGTTGGGCTTTTGAAAATGTAGATTTTGAACCAGGCGGACGCGATCACTCCTCCGCGGGTGGAAGCCGTGATACCGCCTCAATCATTGTAAAACAGGTTTTTGATAAAGAACCTCCTGTCTATATCCCTTATGATAACATCGGTATAAAGGGTTTCAATGGCAAAATCTCTTCATCAAAGGGTAATGTTATTACATTAAAGGAAATCTTGGACGTATACGAACCAGAAATGGTCCGCTGGATTTTCTCCTCCTATAAACCAAACGCCGCCTTTGACTTGGCATTTGATTTGGACGTCCTTAAAAATTATGAGGACTTTGACCGACTTGAAAGAACCGTTTACGGACTTGAAAACGTAAAGGAAGAAAAAAAGGCAGTTGCAACCCGTATCTATGAACTTTCACAACTTGACCCAATGGGAAAAATTCCAGATACAATTCCATTCCAACCAAGTTTCAGACACCTTTGCAACATCTTACAAATAAATGATTTTGATAAGGCAAAGGCAAGAAAGTATTACGAAGCCGATATAAAAACTCCACGTGATGAACGCCGTTTCAATGAACGCGCCGACCGTGCAATTTTTTGGATTCAAAATCACGCACCAGATGATTTTAAATTCATTATCAACAAGGAAAAACGCACAGATATAACTTTGTCCGATAATGAGAAGAAATTTATAGAATCCCTAAAATCCGAACTTCAAAACAACTGGGATTTGTATCAAACTGATAAGGATTTACAAAACAAAATCGGAAATCTTGTGTCTGAATTTGACCTTACCCCAGAAATTTATAAAAAACTTTACCAAATCTTAATTAACAGGGATTTAGGACCAAAACTTGCTGGTTTTATAAGGAGTATTGGACAGAATAAGATATTGAATTTACTATAATTATCTTTTTTTATAAAAAATACAAATTAATTTTACAAATATTCATTTTTATATTGAATAGATGCCTATTTTGTGATATTATAGTACCACTAAGGTCAAATAGGAATATAAATATATTGACAAAAAATAATTTTGAAATATAATTCAGAATAATTTTATAAACAAAAAGGAATAATTATGAAAAAAAACTCTCTCCAAATTAAATTAAACGATTTAAGAAAAACTTTAATCGCTACATTATCATCAAATAAATTAAAGGCAGCAATCCTTGCCCCAATGGCTTTATCCCTTGTTGCTTGCGGTAATGTTTCTGGTGGTTCAGATACACCATATGAACCTAACAATCCAGATATTCCTGTAAAACCACCAGTAGATCCTACAAAAGAGGTAGAAAGTAGAACTTTAAATAGCCTTTCTGGAACTTTTTCTGGCACATCAGCAAATAAAAAAGAGGATATTTTAAATAACTCTACATTTACTATAAATTATAATGTTATTTATACCGATGGCAAAACAGATACTAATATAACAGAAAAAGTTGGTTATACAAAACTAAGACAATATTTTAACGAAGATGTAGTTTCTTTTTCTGTTAACGGAGATTTCTCTGAAACAAATCAAACTGTTGATTTAATAGCTACTATAAATAGTCAAATTAATACTATAATCTCAGGTATAAAAAATGGAAATTACAAAGATTTAACAAAACCATCTGCTAAAACAGTTGTTGAATTGTTAAAAGATATTCTTGGAGCAGAGTATAACACAATATCAGAGAATGTATCATCTGGAAAGATAACATTAACGGCACAAACCATAAAAGCGGTAGGTGATACATTCTCTGTCCTTGAAAATGATGCAAAAAATGGTTCAGCACAAGCTTCAACTGAAAAGACAGTTAAGGATAATAAAGATGCTTTTGTTGCACAAGCCCAAAATGCAATAACTGTATCAAAAAGCGATAAGTATACTATCACCTATAACAAAAATTTTAATTTTAATGGCACATTTAATCTTGATGAAATTTCATTACCAGCAAATAATGGTAAAGGAGATTTCTCAAACGCAACATTAACAAATAATGGTGATAGTATAACTATTGATGAACTTAATAACATAAGAGGTTCTTCATTACCAAAATTATCATTTACAAAAATATCAGACGAATCATCTGAAAAAGCTGTCTATGATTTATATAAAACATATTCAAATTCAAATCCAAGTTTAAATAAATTAGCTTATCTTGATTTACATGGTGATTTGAATATGACTGTAATAGATGGTAAAGCGCTAAGTGGTAATAGTAATTATACTTTATTTACAAATGACGATAAAGCTAAAACATCTGATGGTCCTGATGCAAATACTATCAAATCACTTAATGCTGATGCATTAGTTAAAATGACAAACCAATTAAATATTTTCAACATTCGCAATATGATAATATCTGGTGATGCAACGACAGCTGCTACAGTAAATTGGCGACTCATCAATATAGTATTTGAAGGTGATATGAGTAAAATTAAAAATAATTTTAAAAATCCCGTTAGTGGTAGATATTTACCTTTGTATGGTATTGTATATTTTAAAGATAAACCTTATAATAATAATAATGCTGTTGTTAGTGGACAAAGTGTTGAAGGAATGTTAAAATTAGATAATGTGCAAGGAGTATATAGTGAAGATTTTAAAGTTGATTTTAGTAGTCGTTGGTATAATGTGTTGGATGTTAGAGGGGCTTCTTTAAATAATTATGATAGAATCATAGGTAAAGAAATAATTCAAGGAGGATATCTACATGCGATTTATTTCAATAAAGATTACATTTCTCTTGAAAATAATCAAGATGAAATTAATGAACTTTGTAATAAATTTGCAAATCCAAATAACATGGGAATCATAAATGCTTACTTAGGAACTATTAAAGTAAAAGGACATAATTTTGATGATCCTTCTGATGGTAGTTTTTCAGCAGGTTCAAGAACTCCTAGAACATTAAAAGAATTTGAATATTTGGGAAATACATATGATGATGGATTTATGCATTTTGAAACATCGGCAAAATCATCTTATGATAAATATCCAACAGAGTTTGACAATTTGTCAGACAGAGAAAAAGATAATCTTAAAAATGATGCAGGTGATAATCAACTTGCAAAAAATGACAGAAGGATTGAATTTATTGATCCTGAAACACAAAAAATTATATTTTCAGTTGTAAATGACCGACAATATAATGCTTAGATATAATTTTAATCATATCTAATATCTCCTAAAAAACCTCCTTTAATAAAGGAGGTTTTTATTCTCTTTTTGTTCTTGAAATTTTTTAAATTTTATACTATATATTTTATATATAAATTAAAAGGATTAAAAATGGATAATATTAAAATTCGTGGTGCCAGAGAGCATAATTTAAAAAATATAAATATAGACATTCCTCGTGATAAACTCGTTGTAATTACTGGTGTTTCGGGAAGTGGTAAGTCTTCCCTTGCTTTTGATACTATTTATGCGGAGGGGCAACGCCGTTATGTTGAAAGCTTATCAGCCTATGCCCGCCAGTTTTTAGAGGTGCAAAAGAAACCTGATATTGATTCTATTGAGGGATTATCACCTGCAATATCCATAGAACAAAAAACAACTAACCGCAATCCTCGTTCAACGGTTGGCACAATTACCGAAATTTATGACTATATGCGACTTCTTTGGGCTCGTGTCGGTGTTCCATACTCTCCTGAAACGGGACTTCCAATTGAATCTCAAACCGTATCCAATATGGTTGATAAGATTATGGAACAAAAGGAAGGCACAAAGCTTTATATGCTCGCCCCAGTTATTCGTAGTAAAAAAGGTAGTCATAAGGAAATTTTGGAGGATTTACAAAAACAAGGTTTCACCCGTGTCCGTGTTGATGGCGAAATCTGGGATACAGAGGCTGTTCCCGACCTTCATAAAAACCGTAATCATACAATAGAGGTTATTGTTGATAGAATTGTTGTCCGCCAAGGTATAGAAACTCGCCTTGCAAATTCAACCGAAACCGCACTTAAACTTGCAAATGGCATAATGATAATTGAAAATGCCGATACAAAGGAGCAGGTTATATTTTCCGAAAATTTCTCTTGCCCTATATCTGGTTTTTCTATTGAAGATATTGAACCTCGTCTTTTTTCATTCAATGCCCCTATGGGTGCATGTCCTACCTGTGCAGGACTTGGCTTTGAAATTCAATATTCTCCCGCTCTTATCATTCCTGATGAAAGAAAGACTATCCGCCGTGGCGCAATTGCCCCTTGGTCCCGTGATAATGCAATAACTCAATACGAATATTTGGTAGAATCAGTTTGTAAGCATTATAAAATCAGTATGGATAAACCTTGGTGCGATTTATCTGAAAAGGAAAAAAATATAATCCTTTACGGAAGTGGTGATGAAGTCATAAAGGTTGATTGGAATGGCTGGATTTCCAAAAAGCCATACGAAGGAGTAATAGGCAACTTAGAACGCCGTTGGAAGGAAAGCGATTCCGATTGGCAACGTGCCGAAATTGAAAAATATCAACAAAATATTGCTTGCCCAACTTGCCACGGAAAACGATTGAATGAAAAGGCTTTATGTATAAAAATTGATGGAAAGGATATTATAGATATTACAGAACTTCCAATTAACGAAGCCCTTGATTGGTTTAAAAATGTATCTACAAAACTTTCCCCTAAAAATAGAGAGATTGCAACTTCTATTTTAAAGGAAATTACCGACCGTTTAACATTCTTGCTTGATGTAGGCCTAAATTATTTAACTCTTTCCCGTTCAAGTGGAACCTTGTCTGGTGGTGAAGCACAACGAATAAGGCTTGCTTCACAAATAGGAACTGGACTAACAGGAGTTTTATACGTCCTTGATGAACCATCAATCGGACTTCATCAACGTGATAATGATAAGCTGATAGAAACCCTTAAAAAACTTCGTGATAAATCAAATACCGTAATTGTTGTTGAGCATGATGAGGATATTATGCGTGCCTCCGATTACCTTGTTGATATAGGGGAGGGCGCTGGTGTTTACGGAGGGAACTTAATTGCCAATGGCACACCAGAGGAAGTTATGAAAAACAAAAACAGCTTAACTGCAAAATATCTAAATGGTGAACTTAAAATTGATGTTCCAAAAAAACGTCGCCAAGGCAATGGTAAGAATATAGTATTAAAGGGCGTATCTCATCATAATTTGAAAAATGTTGATATATCAATTCCACTTGGCACATTTACCTGTATAACGGGAGTTTCAGGAAGCGGTAAATCCTCCCTTATCCTTGACACTTTATACCCTTTATGTATGAGAGAGATAAATAAATCATCAATTTCCGCTGGTAAGTATAAATCTATAAAGGGTGTTGCAAATATTGATAAGGTTATTGATATAAATCAATCCCCAATCGGAAGAACTCCTCGCTCAAATCCTGCTACTTACACAGGTATATTTGACCTAATTCGTGATTGGTTTTCCAGACTTCCAACCGCAAAGGAAAGAGGTTATACTTCTGGAAGATTCTCCTTTAATGTAAAAGGTGGAAGATGTGAATGTTGCCGTGGTGATGGTGTTATAAAGGTTGATATGCAATTCTTGGCTGATGTCTTTGTTGAATGTGATGAATGCCATGGAACTCGTTATAACCGAGAAACTTTACAGGTAGAATATAAGGGAAAAAATATTGCCGACGTCCTTGATATGACAGTCAACGAGGCCATAACATTTTTTGAAAATGTTCCAAATATCCGTGAAAAACTTCTCTTACTTTCTCAGGTAGGTCTGGGCTATATAAAGTTGGGACAATCCTCAACAACTCTTTCTGGTGGTGAAGCTCAAAGAATAAAGCTTTCAAAGGAGTTATCAAAAAAATCCACAGGAAAAACTTTATATATCCTTGATGAGCCAACAACAGGTCTTCATTTCCACGATGTGAAAAAACTTCTTGAAGTCCTTCATACTTTGGTAAATCAAGGTAATACAGTCATAGTCATTGAACATAATTTAGAGGTTATAAAGACTGCTGATTATATTTATGACCTTGGTCCTGAAGGTGGTGATGGCGGTGGTCAAATTGTCGCACACGGCACACCAGAGGAGCTTTGTAAATCAAAAACTTCTTATACCGCAAGGTATTTGAAAAAATATTTATAAAATAATTTCTTGAAAATATAATGAAAATGCTCTATACTTTTTTATAGAGCATAAATTTTATGCTTAGTACCAGAGATGGTGCGGCGTCTAGTAAACGCTTTTGTAATCAGACGGTGTTAATAGCATCGTTATGTTGCTATTTTTTTATACCCAAAATTTGGGGAAATATGCAACAAGTTTTGCCCTGGCCTTTGAAAAAAGGTTGGGGAGTCGTGGAAATATAACAGAAGTATTTTGCTTTAAATACCACGAAGTCATTGTCTGATTATGATTTTACTAGCTGCCCGGCCACTATCACTGATACGTGGGAATTTTTTTATGAAGAAAGGGAGAAAAGACTATGAACAAGAAACGAGTAGTGATGTTAATCATCGCATGTATAACGTTATCGGTTGAGGCAAACTCATCAACATTATCGCAATTATTAAGTGCATACTGTGTACCGACTGATGCATCAAAATGCAGTGGAAAAGAGAGGGCGACCTTTACTGGGACATCAGCAACGACGGATGCGATAAGCAAGAACTACTGTCAGTGTGGAGCTTGCAATATGTATTACGACAAATCAAGCAGATCCTGTAAAGAATGTCCAACAGGGACATATGTAAATGACCGAATATCAACGGAGTGTATAAGTCCGTCATGTGGAGCGGGCCATTACAGTGAAGTAGAGGTAGGAAAGAACGAATGTCCGAAAGGATATTACAAGGAAACATTCTCAAGCTGCAAATAGAAAGAATAATGGGATGAAGTATTATTTATGGTCTTCTTAGCTTCATCCCTCCCGAGATTGAGAGAGAATTTTATGAGAAATACAAATGGAAAAAAATATGTCAGCACTATGTGAACGAAGTGAACGCGGACGCCCAAAAATTTGGGCGCCTGGGCGTCCGCTTTGCTGACTGACAAAGTGTCCCAAGAAAAATTTAACTAAACTGAAAGGAAAAAACAAATGAAACTGAAAACCATGAACAAATTATTAATTTTAACTTATATATTTAGTGGTATGCCTAATACCGCTTCCGCTGACCTCTTTAAATGTAATGCTTGTCCTGCTGGCTATAAATGCGACGGAATCTCTAAAACTATCTGCTCCGTCGGCACTTACTCATCTGCTGGAGCTTCCTCCTGCACAAAATGCCCAGAAGGTCAGTTTTCCAACGAAGGTTCAAGCTCTTGCGGTCCTGTATGTTTAAAGAATGCTTATACTATATTGATACCATCTTATTCAGGGAATAATCCTACTGGTTGGGGTGCTCAAGCACTCTGCTATACTTCTTTTAGTTCCAGAACATTTTCTGCTGGAACAAAAGCAGATGATAAAGTTTACAGCGGAACATTTACAAATTCACGTGGTCAATATAAAAAGACTAATGAACAATGGGTTCCTTGTAGTGGTCAGATGAGTGGTGCAAGCTGTCATAGCTGTGATTGTGAATATACTGGTGGCACTATATATTCAGGCATAAAATTTCACTATAACTCTTCAAAAGGTAAAATAGAAGTAATATCTCAAAATAGAGGAAGTTGTATTAACAAAAGTGGTTTTACATGTGTAGAATATGCTTGGTCAAATGGTTCAGTGATTGCAGAACTAGAAGCCACAATGTGTAAATAATTTTATTAAAGAGCATAGGTTCTTGATAACTTAGAATTGTGCTTTAACGATAAAAAAACAGCCCCGCGAAAACGGGGCAATTTTTTTATACTGATTTTTTTATTCTCTCAATCACCTTGTCCCGTCCCATTAATGGAAGAAGAGCGGTCATTTCTGGTCCATATTCAATTCCTGTTAAACAAAGACGGATAGGGTGATATAAATCGCGACCCTTTTTACCAGTTGCATCCATAATCGCATTAGCCCAAATCTTCATGGTATTTTCATCAAAATCCCCAACTGGCAAAGATGACAAAGCTGTATTTAAAAAACTTCTCTCATCTGATGAAAGAGCAGGGGCTTCTATATCGCCATAAACCACATTTACCCAATATGAAATATCGGAAAGCTTATCAATATTTCCCCTTACCATATTCCAAAATTTTGCATCTATACGTCCGTCTATTGATACAAGTCTGTCCTTTACATCATCAAAATCAAGCACACGTAGAAGCTTGCCATTTTCCTTATAAAAAGTATCCATATCAAACCTGCTGAATGCAGAACCATAGTTTGAAAGAGCAAAAGTAGAAGCAAGTTCTTCCATATTTTTATGCATTTTTCCACCATTTGCAGAACCAAGTCCAACAAGTATATTTGCAATAGTCATTGCCTCAATCCCGTCATTTTTAAGATTGCGGATTGAAATATCACTTTCCCTTTTTGAAAACTTGTGTCCTTCGGCATTAAGTATCATAGGATAATGTGCAAATTGAGGAATAAACTTTGCACCCAAAGCCTCAAACATCTGTATTTGCATAGCAGTATTTGTAAGATGATCTTGCCCACGAATTATATGGGTAATCCCACTGTCCATATCATCAATTACAGATGGAAAATTGTAAAGATATGTGCCGTCTTCACGAATTATCACAGGGTCAGAAAGGTGTTTCATATTAAACTTGCATTCACCCTTTACCAAATCATTAAATACTACATCACCCTCATTAAGTTTGAAACGCCAGTAAGGTTTACGACCCTCCGCCTCTAACTTTTTCTTATCCTCTTCGGTAAGGTTTAGGGCACTTCTGTCATATACAGGAGCAACCTTTCTTGCGATTTGACGTTTACGCTTTGCCTCTAACTCCTCCGCAGTTTCATAACAAACATAAACACGACCTTCGGCCTTTAACTTTTCAAAACATTCATTGTATCTGTCAAAGCGAGAAGATTGATGAAAGCTTTCATCCCAATCAATACCAAACCATTTAACATCTTCTTTTACCGCATCAATATATTCTTGTTTTGTGCGAGATAGGTCAGTATCATCAATTCTAAGAAGGAATTTACCATCATTTCCCTTTTGTTTTTCGGATAACAAAAAAAGCCAGTTAAATATAGCAGTTTTAATATTCCCGATATGAACATAGCCAGAAGGAGATGGCGCAAATCTTACTTTTATCATTTTATTTTAATCCTTAATTTTAATGTGAAATTAAGAATAACTCTTAAATACAAAAAAATCAAGGGATAAAAACAACATCTATATAAAAACCGTTTATGATTATAACAAAATATCTATTATTTTTGTTCTTATATTGTTCTTGACTTTTTCTTTAAATTATGGTATAGTGGTTTTTAACCAATAGGATTAGTGTATCTACACTAGTCCTTTTTTATTTATAAATCTTATTAGGAGGAAAATATGGTAAAACTTACAGATGAGATGTAGGGATTAATGCTTAGTTCTGCGTATACGGATTCATCTAATCCAAAGCACAAAGAAGTAGTGAAAAAGGTAGAGAAGTATTTTGATGATAACTTTAAGGGTGATACTATAGCTTTTAAATGGGTATCGGATCATTGTGAAAATATGTGTGGGGCATGTGAAGCAATGAATGGAGTAATAAAACGTAAATATAGTGACTTTGATAAATATCCTCCACTTCATCCAAATTGTCATTGCAAGATAATTGAGATAGGTATGAATGAGGATGAGTTAGATAGAGTGATGAAGGAGCAGGAAGAAAGGCCTGGGATAAAGGAGCATATAGAAAGAGTTGATATTTTTATAGATAATCTTTTAAAACCAGGCAATGAAGGAGTTGGTTATAGTATTGTTGATCAGCCAACAAATTCAGGAATTACACAAAAAATTTTAGATGTTTATATAAAAAGGCATCCTGAAAAAAAATTGACAGTGAATCTAAAAACAATAGGATTAGATGTAATAAAAGATATTTATAAAGAATGTTTTTATTATGATAAAAAGCTAGATAAAATAAAAAATGATAGAATAGCCTATGCTATATTTGATATGGGAGTAATGACAAGTCCCGATAATGTTGCATTAATAGTTCAAAATAGTTTGAATGAATATGGGTTAAAAACAGATATTGATGGTATTATGGGTAAAAACACAAGAACTTCTTTAAATAAAGTAAATGATGTTGAAAAATTTATGGATATTTTAATAAAAAATAGAATTGATTTCTTAAATAGACTTCCAGAAAAAGATAAATGGAAAGGATGGTTTCCAAGGACAAGAAGTTATTAACTAATCCATTAGTTTTAAATACTCTTCATGAGATATAGTTCCATTCTGCATCAAACTATCTATAAGATTATAAGTAAGTTCTTTTATTATATTGGCAGTGGCTCCAACAGACATATTTAACATGATTGTTCCACAAGGACAAGCAATTGAGTTATTATAAATATTTGCATTAAGTTTTGAAATTGATGACATTGCAGTTTCAAAAGATTGTTTCATTTCCTCTTTATAATCTTTTTCATAATAGTTATCTATGATATCAAATGCAACAGATTTATAACAATTTGCCATTGTCCATACTCCTTCAGACATCCGCATTGTTGAAAAGTTTTCTTCTTTTAAAGAATATTCCTGTTGATTCTTTTCGCATTTGCTAACAGCATCTCTGTATTTGTTTACAATTGTCTGAGTTTGTTTAGTTGTATAGGATGCCAAATATTTATCAAAATAATCATCTCTACTTTCCGCCCAAACAGGTAAGGAAAAAAGCAAAAATAATATAGCAAAAATCTTTCTCATAAAAATCTCCTTATTATGGATTATGATACCATAGCAGGATATGAAATGCAATGAAATAGTTGACTGGAATGGTATAGTCCTATTGGCACTATTACCAAGTGTTTTGCAGGTTCTCTATCGCGTAAATAAAATGTTCCAATATAATTTTTAATTATCTCTTCTCTTCCTTTGCATAAATTCTATCCGCATTTATTGTTTTTGAATAAACTTGAATAGAAATATACTAATAAAATAGCTTGAAAATAAAAGAAAAATAAACTATATTTAATATTGCCAGCAATGGCTATGATACTAAACCTTTATCAGAATAGACATTTCGGACTCGGGGGCGGTACCCGATGCCTCCACCATAAAAAATTTTTCCTATGGGGGCAAAATAGCTTCGACGGATGTAATAAAGGGTAAAGCTGTATTAAGTGATGATTCCGTCTTTTAAAACGGGTCAAACAAAAATGAACGCAAATGATAATCGTTCTTTCGCAATGGCTGCTTAATTAAGCACCTAGCGAACTAAATCCTTTAATGATATAAGACCATTAAAGTGGGGTTCGGGCTTACCTATCAACAGAAAAGTCCTTTTTTGTTTAAAAAATATTATTTTTTTCTTGAATTTATAATTATGAAATATATAATACCTGATTTTATAAACAATTTAATAAAAAAGGATAAAAATGAAGAAAATAAAGACAATAAATTCTAAACAAGAAATATTAAATAAAATGTGTGCTACTGACAGAGAACGCCTTTCTTTTCTTGAAAAATCAAAGGCTGAGGATTTAAGTGTTTATTTCCCATCTTGTTCTTTTGAAGTAAGAATGACATTAAAAGATCAAAGAAAATCTAATTATTTTTCAAAAACAAGATAATAGGATTATAAATGAAAAAAATCGCTGTATATGATTTTGACGGCACGTTATATAATGGTGAAACCATAAGCGATTTCTATTTCTTTTGCGCCAAATATAAAAAAAGATTGTATTTGTGGCTTCCTTATTTTGCAATATTGTATCTTTTGAAAAAATTACATATTATTTCACTTAAAAAATTTAAAGAAGAATGTTTCCGTTTCTTTGGTCGCCGTATTTCCACTGATATGGTATATAAATTCTGGGGTGTAAAGAAAAAGTATATATTCCCTTGGGTCGCAAATGAATTAAGAAGGGACAGACAACGCGGATATTACCTTATTTGCATTTCCGCTACTCCTGAATTTTTATTATCAGGTATAGTCCTTAAATACCTTAAATTTGATGCCTTTATCGGGACAAGATTAAATCCACACGATAACCGTAAAATAATGGGAAAAAATTGTAAAGGATATGAAAAAGTCAACCGCCTTTACCAATTTTTAAGTAAAAATAATATAAAGGATTTCAAAATTAAAAAAATGGTATCCGATTCAAAGGCTGATATGCCTTTGTATAAAATAGCAGAGCAAAAATTCTATGTTGATAAAAATGGTAAGATTCGTAAGGGAACACCAAAAAGATATATATAGAGGTTTATTAGATGATACAAGTATGTAATAATTTAAACTTAGGAGATATTTTCTTATTACCAATACCAGATATTAATAAATGGCATTATTTTGTGGTGTTAGCTATTCTTCAAGAGAGTAAACAATGTTTATTGACTAGTTTTACTTCAATAAAAAAGGGTTTATACTACGATAATTCTTGTGTTTTTGATGAAAATGATAATATTCGTTATAAAAATGGTGAACTTTTGATAAAACAAAGAAGTAGTATTAGATATGATATGCCAATTGAAGAGAATAGTTCCTATTTAATAAGACTTAAAAATACATCTAGATTCTGTGGAAATATAGGAAATTCTTTATTTCAACGTCTTCTTGAAGGTGCAAAGAAATCTCCTAAAATGCAAAATAACCTAAAAATTATGTATAATCTTACTGATAATACTTTTACTAAAAAGAAAATTATTCTAAAACGAAAAGTTTTATTATTAAACCAAAGATAAAAAACAAACATTATTAAAATCTGGAAGTTTTTTTATTTAATACTTGACTTTTTTATAAATAAAAGGTATTCTAA
>JAAVBN010000019.1 GCA_014803545.1 bacterium
AGATAAAATAAGTAATAATGCACCATATAATAAAGATTTTGATTTCATTTTGTTTCCTCCTTTTATTATATATCTATATATTATACATAAAAATGTAAAAAATATCAATAATTAAATTAAAAAAAACATATGATTTACCCCTCCCTATAAAGATTTGTAAAATCAATATGTTATAAGGATAAAAATTTATTCCTAAAACGAAAACTATTATATAAAATAAGTTTTTTAATTGTTTTTTTTAGTTCTTAGTTTTTTAAAAAAACTTTTTAAGATTTCTGAGCAGTCTTCATTTAAAATATTTGAATAAATTTGTGGTTTATAGAGATTTTTTGTATTTTCAAAAATTTTTATACCGTTTAGTATTGCCCCACCCTTTTTATCCTCTGCTCCGATATAAATATTTTTTATTTTAGCAAGAGATATTGCTGTTGCACACATTGGGCAAGGTTCAAGTGTAATAAAAATACTTGCATCCATTAAATATTTTTCCCCTACTTTTTTTGTTGCCTTTTGTATAGCAATTATTTCTGCGTGAAGTGTAGCATTACTCTTTTTCTCCACTTGATTATGGGATTTTGCTAAAACCTTACCATTTTTGTCAATTATTATACAACCGATAGGAACTTCGTCTTCTAAAAAGGCTTTTTGAGCCTCTTTTAAGGCCATTTTCATAAACTTTAATTTATTTTTATGAATTAAGTCTTTATTTTCCAAAAAAATCTCCTTATATTAATAAAGGTATTATAAATTAAGATAAATTATTTTTAAAGACTTTTTTATTATTTTATCTTGCATTTCGTGATGTTAAATAGTAATAAAGTAATTTAAGTATGAATAATTTTTAATAGGAAAGGTAGTAATATGTTTAACTATGTTGTAAAAAAAGTTTTCGGAACTGCAAATAACCGTGCGCTTAAAAAATACAGAGCAAAGGTTGAAAAAATAAATGCACTTGAAAGTGATATGCAAAAACTTTCTGATGAAGAATTAAGAAATAAGACATCAGAATTTAAAGAAAGACTTTCCAAAGGTGAAAGTTTGGATGATATTTTGGTGGAGGCTTTTGCTGTTGCTCGTGAAGGTGCAAAGAGAGTTTTAGGTCAACGCCATTATGATGTGCAACTTATTGGTGGTATGATTCTTCACGATGGAAAGATTACAGAAATGAAAACTGGTGAAGGAAAAACTTTGGTTGCGACTCTTCCTGTGTATCTTAATGCCTTAACTGGAAAAGGTGTTCACGTTATTACTGTTAATGATTATCTTGCAAAACGAGATTCTGATTGGATGGGAAATTTATATAGGTTCCTTGGTCTTACCTGTGGTTGTATCTTAACAGAAATGGATGATAGTGAAAGACGAGAAGCTTACAAATGCGATATAACTTATGGAACGAATCACGAGTTTGGATTTGATTACCTTCGTGATAATATGAAATTCAGGCTTGAAACTTTGGTGCAACGTCCATTTAATTATGCGATTGTTGATGAGGTTGATAGTATTTTAATTGATGAGGCAAGAACTCCTCTTATCATATCTGGACCAAGCGATGATTCATCTGAACTTTACAACAAAGTTGACAGTGTAATTCCTCTTTTACAACCAGAACATTACAAGGTTGATGAAAAAGATAGAAATGCTACACTTACCGAAAGCGGTATGGAATTTATTGAAAAAGTTTTATATGAAAAGCATATTACAAAAGTTAAAAATCTTTATGATATTTCAAATGCAACTATCGTTCATCATTTGGATAAGGCTTTGACTGCACATAAGCTTTACAAAGCTGATGTTGATTATTTGGTTCGTGATGGACAAGTATATATCATTGATGAATTTACTGGTCGTATTATGGATGGCAGACGTTATTCTGACGGACTTCATCAAGCATTAGAAGCAAAAGAGAAAGTGAAAGTTCAAAGCGAATCACAAACTCTTGCAAGTATTACATATCAAAATTATTTCCGTCTTTATCCAAAGCTTGCTGGTATGACTGGAACTGCACTTACTGAGGCACAAGAATTTGAAGAAATTTACAAACTCAAATGTGTGGAAGTGCCAACGAATCTTCCCGTGGCTCGTGTTGATTTTGAAGATGAAATCTATCTTACTGAGGAAGAAAAGTATGAGGCTGTTATAAAGCTTATAAAAGAATTACATGAAAAAAATCAGCCTGTATTGGTTGGAACTGTTTCAATTGAAAAATCTGAACTCTTAAATCGCCATTTATTAAGGGCTGGTATAAAAGCGCAAGTTTTAAATGCGAAATATCACGAATTGGAAGCATACATTATTGCACAAGCTGGTGTGCCTGGGGCAATAACAATTGCTACTAATATGGCTGGTCGTGGAACTGATATACAACTTGGCGGTAATTTGGAAATGAGAGTTAAGCAAGAAACTGCTGGTATGGAAAATACTGAACTTATCAAGAAAAAAGTTGATGAAATAAAGAAAGATATTGAAAAGAAAAAGAAGATTGCACTTAATGCAGGTGGACTTTATGTTATAGGAACAGAAAGACACGAATCACGTCGTATTGACAACCAACTTCGTGGAAGAACTGGACGTCAAGGTGACCCAGGTGCATCAAAATTCTTCCTTTCTATGGATGATAATTTGATGCGTATTTTTGGTGGTGAGAGAATGAAATCTATGCTTTCAAAACTTGGACTTAAACGTGGGGAAGCAATTACTCATGCTTGGGTATCTCGCGCTCTTGAAAAGGCACAAACAAAAGTGGAAGCTCATAACTTTTCTATCAGAAAGAATCTTCTTAAATACGATGATGTTATGAATGAACAAAGAAAAATTATCTACGCTCAAAGATATCAACTTATGTCTATGGATAATGTTCATAATTACATTGAAGATATGAGATTAGATGTTATTGAGGACATTGTTGATAGAGCGATTCCTCTTCATGCAAGTTCATCAGAAGATTGGAATATTAACGGTCTTGAAATTGATTGTATGGAAACTTTGGGTGTAAAAGCTGATATACAAAAGTGGTTAGAGGAAGATGAGGCTATATCTCCACAAAAAGTATTTGAAAGAGTAAAAGAGCTTTCTGATAATCAAATGAAATCACAGGAGGATAAATACTCCGTTGACTTTATGAGATTTGTTGAAAAATCTGTTATGCTTCAAACTTTGGATCAAGTATGGAAAGATCATCTTTTATCACTTGATTATATAAAACAAGGTATTGGTCTTCGTGCATACGGACAAAAAGACCCTCTTAATGAATATAAACGTGAAGCCTTTATCACATTTGAAAAAAATATGTTAAAGATGAAATATAAAACTATACAAATAATTGCTAAAACTGACTTCACACAAGAAGGTGTTGAAGAATTAACCGAAGACAAAAATGATGATATTATAACTTCACAAGAATCCATTAATAATTTTAATGGTGAAGCTGAAAATGATTATATAAACCTTAACATAAGCAGAAATGCTATGTGTCCTTGTGGAAGTGGTAAAAAATATAAATATTGTCATGGAAAACTTGACTAATTTAATAGGTATATAAATGAAATATGCTCCTTTTGTGCATTTAAGAAATCACACTGCGTATTCTTTGGCAGAAGGAGCTTTACGTATTCCACAGCTTGCAAATATGTGCAAGGAATACAATATGCCTGCGGTGGCTATTACTGATACAAACAATATTTTTGGTGGTGCAGAATTTTCAAAATATGTTCCTGAAAGCGGGGTGCAACCTATTTTAGGGACTCAGGTTTCTGTGGATTTTGAACTTCCTTCTGATATATCAGTAAAAGAAAAATATTCTCAACTTATATTGCTTGTGCAAAATGAAGTTGGGTATCAAAATATAATCAAGCTTTTATCATACGCATATCTTAAAAAGTTGGCGGTAGAAACTCCTCATATAAAATTTTCAGACTTGAAAGAACATAGTGAGGGATTGATTGCTCTTTCTGGTGGTGTAAAGGGTGTTATAGGGCAAGCTTTAATTGCTGAAAATAGAGAACTTGCAGAAGTAAAATGTTTAGAGCTTTTAGATTTATTTAAGGACAGATTTTATATAGAGCTTATGCGACACAATATTGCTGATGAAATAAAAACAGAGGATGATTTTTTGGATTTGGCATATAGGCATAATATACCTATTGTTGCAACGAATGAGTGTTATTTTGCAACAAAGGATATGTATCAAGCACATGATATTTTGCTTTGTATAACAGATGGAAAATATGTTGATGAAACTGACAGACGGCGTGAAACAGAAGAACATTATTTTAAAACTGCCGAAGAAATGGTGGAGCTTTTTTCCGATTTGCCAGAGGCAATTGAAAACACAATAAATATTGCAAAACGATGTGGGTATAAGGTGAAGAAGTCCCCTCCTCTGCTTCCACACGTGGAAAAGGGTGCTGATGAGCCTACTCTTTTAAAGGAAAAGGCTTATGCTGGATTAAAAGAACGTTTGGAAACGGCAAATATCCTTGGTGAAGAGGCACAAAAACCATATTATGACAGGCTTGAATATGAGCTTGGTGTTATTATTCAGATGGGATTTTCTGGATACTTTTTAATTGTTGCTGACTTTATTGGTTGGGCAAAACGGAATAATATTCCTGTGGGACCTGGGCGTGGAAGTGGTGCTGGATCTATTGTTGCATGGAGTATGAAAATTACAGATTTGAATCCGTTAAGATTCAGTCTTCTTTTTGAGAGATTCTTAAATCCTGAACGTGTTAATATGCCTGATTTTGATATTGACTTTTGTCAGGATAGACGTGGCGAGGTTATCCATTATATTCAGGAAAAATATGGATTTGACAGTGTCGGTCAGATTATTACCTTTGGTAAGCTTCAAGCAAAAAATGCGATAAAAGATGTTGGTAGAGTTTTAAGGCTTCCTTACAGTAAATGTGATGACCTTTGCAAAATGATACCATTTAAAATTATTGATCCAGATGGGAAAGATGTTCCAATAACTATTGCAAATGTGATGAAATATCAACCTGATTTTTCACAGGCTATTGAAAATGATGATATTTTAAAGGGACTTATCAATATAGCATTGAAATTAGAGGGACTTTTCAGAAATGCTGGAACACATGCGGCTGGTGTCGTTATTGGCGACAGACCGATTGACCAGTTGGTTGCTCTTTACAAAGATGATAAGTCGGATATTCCTGCAACCCAATATAATATGAAGTATGTTGAAAGTACTGGACTTATAAAATACGACTTTTTGGGACTTAAAACACTTACTATTATTCAAAAAGCTTGTGATATGATTTATAAAAATCACAATGTAAAAATTGATATTTCAAATATTCCTATTGATGACAAGGAAACCTATGATATTATCGCTTCGGCAAATACGGCTGGTATATTCCAACTTGAATCAAAAGGTATGCAAGATGTTATTTTGGAAATGAAACCAAACAGAATTGAGGATTTGGTCGCTCTTGTTGCCCTATATCGCCCTGGACCTATGGATAACATTCCTGTATATATTAGGCGAAAGTTTGGTGAGGAAATTGAATATCTTCACCCATTAATGGAACCTATACTTCGTGAAACATACGGTATTATGGTTTATCAAGAGCAAGTTATGGAAATGGGAAAATCACTTGCTGGATACAGTCTTGGTGCATCGGATTTGCTTCGTCGTGCGATGGGTAAAAAAATCAAAGAAGAAATGATTAAGCAACGTCAGATATTTAAAGAAGGTTGTTTGAAACATAATAATATAGATGAAGAAACATCTATGAAAATTTTTGATTTGATGGAAAAATTTGCAAACTATGGTTTCAATAAATCCCATGCGGCTTGTTATGCTTGGGTTTGTTATCAAACGGCATATTTAAAGGCTCATTATCCATCGGAATTTATGGCTGCAACTATGACCTATGATATGACCGATGCGGATAAGCTTTCATTTTTTGCTGATAATTTGAAATCTATGGGTATAAAGCTTTTACGACCTGATATAAATAAATCGTATGAATATTTTTCTGTGGAAGATGGAAATATCAGATATGCTATGGCGGCGGTAAAAAGTGTTGGTGTCGGTGCGGTAAAGGAAATAGTAAGAGAGCGTGAAGCAAACGGTGAATTTAAAAATATTACTGATTTTATTGAGAGGATAAATCCAAAAACTTTGAACCGAAGAATGCTTGAAAACCTTATAAAGGCTGGGGCATTTGACAGTTTGGAACCAAACAGAGCGAAAATGTTTGAAAATGTTTCCTATATTATGGCACAAATTGTTTCAATTAATCAGGATAAGGAAACAAATCAAACAAGCCTATTTTCTCTTGATGAAATATCATTAAAGCGTGATGACATAAAGCTTGCTGATACAATTGATTGGAAACCTCTTGAACGATTGACTAAGGAAAAAGAGGCAGTAGGTTTTTATGTATCCGCCCACCCTCTTGATATTTACGAAAATGTATTAAAATCATTACATGCGGTAAGTTCAGAAGAAGTCAAAACTATAAATGAAGATAGAAGAATTACTTTTGCTGGAATTGTTGATAATATAAAAAGTCGTTTTTCAAAGGCTGGAAATAAATTTTATATTGTATCAATAAGTGATACAAAGGGAACAATTGAAATATTATTTTCAGAGCGAAATATGACCAATGGCAAAAACGAAGAATATCTTAGAAGTGGGCAACCAGTGGCTATTTCGTGTGATATAAAGACGAATAATGATAGAGTTTCAATTTTTGGTGGTAATGTTGAAAAGCTTTCTTTGAATACTCAACTTAATGGAACTTTACATATAACAATAACAGATGAAAGTGCCGTTCATGCACTTAGAAAAACATTAGATGCAATAGGTCCTGGATATACACATATTGAATTTAATGTAGTTGTAAAAGATAAAAAAGCAATAATCCCTCTTCGGGATAAATATAATATAACAACAGAAAATCTTGAACAATTCAAAACAATCAAAAATATTGAATTTTCGTTTTAGGAATAAATTTTTATCTTTATAACCTATTGATTTTACAAATCTTTATGGGGGGGGTAAAGCATATATTTTTTTTCATTTAATTATTGATATTTTTTACATTTTTATGTATAATACTATGAGAAAAGGATTAAAAAATATAGAGGAAGAGAATTATGAAAAAATTTATTTCATTTTTGGCATTTGCTTGTTTAATTGCTTTATTTTCAAATTACACTTTATCACAAACAAGACGGAAGACAACAACTTCTACTAAACGTGCTGCAAGTATGCAAAAGACTAAGCCTGCAACTTCTACGGCAAAGCGTGCAGCTGTTTCTTCTACTTCTACAAAGAGAGCTGCTACTTCATCAACTGCAACCAGACGTGCAGCAACAAATAGAAGAAATGCTTCTTCAAATATTGCTAAACGTGCGGCTACAAGAAGAGCAGCACAAGGTTCTAACTCATCAAAGAACTCTAAATCTAATACTTGTCCTATTGGTGTTGTTATAAAGAAAGTAATTGATGATAATGGAAACGATGTTTATTATTCTGAAAAGGATACAGTTTGTACTGAACCTGAAAATGTTATGGGAACAACAGATTTGACTGGATTAAGATTACCTACTTGGATAGCTGGAAAAAATGCTTATGTTTTCAGTTGTAATTATGGTTTCATAAAATCAAAGAAAGATAATGTAGATATTTGTATTGATCAAAATGTTATTTGTCCTTTGAATACAACAATTTCAAAAAAAGATAATAAATATTACAATCCTTTCACCAATGAAGAATGTAATTTGCCAGCATTTGCTTCTACTTTAAAATTAAATGAAGAAACAAATATGAATACAGCTATTCCTGCTGATGAGGCTTATTATTCTTACTGTAATAAAAATTATTACAAAACTTCTGATGTTGAATGTAAAGCTTGTCCAACTGGAAAATACAATAATGGAGCATCTATTAAATATGAAAATATAACAGATTCTGAAAACAAAGTTATTGGAAAGAAATCTTCTTTGATTGAAGGTGCAACTAGTGAAAGTCAATGTTATACAATGGAAGAATTGAAGGTTATGCAAGCTAACTAATTAAACTTGTTAAGGAGAGATTGCTATGAAGAAAAATTATATATTTTATATATTGTTAGCGTTGGGGGTATTTATTACTGGATTTACTGAGATGTCATTATCTCAAACCAGAAAAAGAGCTACTGTTAAACGTGCAGCAAATATGCAAAAAACATCTAAACCTAAAACTTCTACGACAAAACGTGCGGCGGTATCTTCTACTTCTACCAAAAGAGCAGCAGTAAATTCTGCATCAACAAAGAGAGCTGCTACTTCTTCATCTTCTACTAAACGAGCAGCGACCTCTTCTGTATCAACAAAAAGAGTTATGTCAAGATCTAATTCAAAAAGGACTGCTAAAACTGGTTCGGCTTCACCAAAAACTGCAAATTATTGTCCTGTTAGTACTTTAATAAAAAAGGTTATTGATGAAAACGGTAATGAAGTATATTATTCTGCAAAAACTACAACTTGTGTTGTTGATGAAAATATGGATGTTATTCAATGGAATGAAGCTTCCAAAGAAAGTTATCCTTTAAATATGTATCAATTACCAAGTTGGATAAGTAAAGATAATGCTGTCTATTTAATTTGTAAAAATGGATATGTTGAAGATAAGGTTGATGGCAAAGCAACTTGTGTTCCTTATCTTGATATATGTCCTTTGAATGAAGTTATTACAAAAGAAGGCGATAAGTATATACACCCAGGAAAAACTACGGAAGTAGAAGACAGATACTGTCGTCCATTAAACATTGCAAAATTAAGACAACTTTCAAAAACAGAATATTATGAAAATGCAACTTATAATTATAATTATGCTTATGATGATATAAATATATTTGAATGTCCTGAAAATTCTTATTCTGTATCGTCTAATTATACAGGACTTGCTGATGCATGTAAACCTTGTCCATATATGATAAATGGTGAAAGAGTTTATGCTTCACAAGGTTCTACTGAAAAAGAAGCTTGTAGACCTGTATGTAGGGAAAATGGTATACCTGTTAAAAAAGTAAGTGTAAAGGTTGGAAATGCTTACATATGTAAACCTTGTGATGAAAACGGTGCTGTGTTCTCTAATAACCTATGTCAAACAAAAGCTGGTTATACATGTTATGAAAATGGAACAAGATGTGAGAAAACTTTACAAGCATCAGATTGTGACTCAAATGCATCATTAATAGATAATAAATGTGTATGTAATGAAGGTTATATTGGTGAAGGATTAAAAAACAGTTATGGTTGCCATAGACAATGTGATACACATGCAACTATGAATATGAATGATTATTCTTGTTCATGTAATGAAGGATATGATGGTGATGGTTATACATGTACATACAACCCTGCTCCTTCTGGTTTAACAGCAAGTGATTGTGTTGAAGGCGCAACCTTTGAAGATGGAAAGTGCGTATGTCCTGCTGGTTCATTTGGTGATGGATTAAAGGATAATGCTACATCTCCATATTGTAAATATTTCTCAAACATTGCTGGTGATACTATATGTAAAAATACATATAATGCATCAAATGGTCAAGGAACACAAATACCAAGAGGTTGTGTTGCTGATTGCTTGACTGGTTATTATTGGGGTACAAATTAAATCTTAAAAATAACGAAAATCCCTTTTCTTAAACGAAAGGGGATTTTTTTTCTTGTTTTTATATAAAAAAAGGGGTAAAAATTTAATAATAATTATAAAAAAGGAGTATTTATTATGCAACCATCTACTTTTTCATTATTTAGTCTTTTTACAGAATCTGACTTAATGACAAGATTTGTTTCTATACTTATGGTAATTGCCTCTATATATTCGTGGGCAATTATTATAGAAAAAGTATTTTCAATAAAGAAAATAAAACTTGCAGGCGATGTATTTGAACGTAAGTTTTGGAGTGGCGGTTCCCTTGATGAATTATTTAATTCTATTAAATCAAAGGCAACCGACCCTATGTCATTAGTATTCATTGCAGCAATGAAGGAATGGAAAAAATCATCACCTCTTCTTCGTTCTAAAAATAATAGCACTAAAACAATGAATATACATCAGCGAATTGATAGGGTTATGACAATTACAATTGAACGTGAAGTCGGAAAATTAGAAGACAGAATTGATTTTCTTTCCATGATTGGAAGTATAGCTCCTCTTGTTGGGTTATTTGGAACTATTTGGGGTATAATGTCAAGCTTTTCCGCGATTGGATCATCACAAAGCACTACTTTGGGTGTAATTGCACCTGGAATTGCGACGGCACTTTCCACAACTGCTTTGGGTTTGATTGTGGCAATTCCTGCGGTAATTGGATACAATAAGATTTCAACTGATCTAACAAAATACATAATGAAATTGGAATCATTTGCGGGTGAATTTACGGCTATTATCTCCCGTCAAATTGATGAAAATACAAATGGTTAGGGATTAAGATGTTTGTAAAAAAATACAAAAAATACGGGCATATCAAACCAGAAATAAATCTTACATCTATGATTGATGTTATGTGTATTTTGATGTCTGTTTTTATGGTGACTGCGCCTATGCTTACAACTGGGATGAGTGTTAATTTGCCAAGTGGAGCAAAGACTGCTATTGAAGGGGCGGAAAAATCTGTAAACATAGTTATAGACAAGGTTGGAAATATTTATATTGGCAAGGAAAAAATTGCAAGAAAGAATTTGAAATCCAAACTTCAAGCTATGTTAAAACAAAATCCTTCGCTTTCCATTGTAATAAGTGGGGATACAAATGCTCAATATGGAAAGGTAATTGAAGTTATGGGCGATTTGAAAACTGCTGGGTTTAAAAAAGTCGGCCTTAAAACTGATCCTATGGAACATAAAAAAGGTTAATATTTTATGAAAAAGCATTTTAGTTTTATAAAATTTGATAATGCTATACAATATATACCGCCTTTGCTTATGGATGGGCTTATAATTTCTTTTATCATTCATATTTTTATTTTGGTGCTTATAATGATAAGTCCGCATGTGCATATAACAAGTTTTGTTCCAAAAATAAAATATGATGAGCCTATAATTATTGATTTAGATAATGTTGTGATAGGAAAGGAAACTGCTCTTCCCCCTGCTCCTTCAAAGATAAAAGCGGAAACAGAAAAGAAAGAAAATCCAAAACCTCAACCTGCTCCTACTCCTAAGAAAGAGGTGGAACACTTTGCGCCTGAGGTTGCAAAAGCTCCTATAGAAGAAAAAGTTGAAAAAAAGCAAGTAGAGGATAAAAAGTCAGATAATGATTTTATAACGGAAAAGAAAGAGGAAAAAAAGGAAACTACACCTAAACAAAATAAAGATTTAGCAGAAGAAAGAATGGGTTCCCTTGATGATTTACTTGCCTCGGTTGATGGTATGAAACGAGAAAAGGAAAAAGTAAAGGAAAAGGAGAAAGAAAAGCTTAATAAAAAAGAGGAATTTGTAGAGGTAAAAAAAGGTATTTCCGCTTCCTCTATTGATACAAAAACACAAAATTATCAGGCAAACTCAACTGCGGATTATTTGAAAAATCAATTAACTGTTTCGTATGTTGATGCAATAAGGATAAAGCTTCGTTCCTGTTGGAATATTGATCCTGGGGCAAAGGATATTAAGAATATGAAAATTGTGATAAGAACTACTATTTCGCCAGACGGAAACATAAATGATATTGACATTTTAAATATAAATGAAAGCAATTCGCCTTGGTTTAAGGCGGTTGCTGAAAGTGCAAAACGTGCGTTGATAGTTTGCAGTCCTTATCATCTTCCTGTGGAATATTATAATGATTGGAAAAGTATAGTTTTCACTTTTTACCCAGATAAACAATCAATTCAATAAAATACTTGATTTATAATGATAATTTTATATACTTTTAAATATTAAGGAGTAAATAATTTTGAAAAAAGTAATACTTAAAAGAAATCCCACAAAAAAAACTTTCTTTGATTATATAAAAATACTTTTTAATAGTGTTTTTAAAGAAAGGGTTTTTATAACTCATAAAAATGGAAAACTTTGTTTTTATCACTTATCCCCTATTTTGCAATTTTTTATAGTTTTATTTCTTGGGTTTATTATATATTGGAGTATATTTACAACGAAACTTTATTTTTTAAATTCTGAAATTTTAAAGGAAAAAGATAATCTTATCCAGGATGCAAGAAAGAAGTTTAACAGGACCGTTGTTGATATAAAAGCCTATCGCGATATTATTGAAAGTATAAATGACAAGATTGAAACTTCACAAAAAAACATTGTATCTCTTTTGGAAAAAAATGAAAATATATCAAAATTGGATAAGGATAACCTTATAAAAAATCAATTACTTCTTTCAACAGAACTTAAATATGTAAATTCTTCGCTTAATGATTTTACTAAGGGAATTACCTGGTCAAGTGTTGATACAAAGGATCCTATATACAAAACGACAAAGAATGAATTGGAAAAAAATGTCGTTTTAAATGAAAATATTTTCTTAAAAGAACGCAATAGCAAGCTTGAAAACTCTCTTAATGATATGAGGGAACTTCAAACTAATCTGATTGATAAGGTTATGTTATTGGCGGACAATAAAATTGATGATATTGAAAAAACTTTAAGCAAAATTGATATAGTTTTATCACAAGTAAATCTTAAAAACAGAAATACTTTAATAAAAAAAGTTAAAGCAGAAAATAATGAAGGTTTAGGTGGAAAATATATACCACTTAAAGACATTGAACTTAGTGATGAAGAATTAAATGAAAAATTCAAAAACGCAAATATAAGAGTTAATCTTTGGGAAGGATTATCAAAGGCAAAAAATATGCTTCCTTTGGGTGCTCCTGTAAAAACAAGGATAAGGATAACTTCGCCTTTTGGGGTTAGATCTGATCCGTTTTTAAAAACTCCTGCTATGCACACAGGTATTGATTTTGGTGGAAAAATGGGAACTCCACTTTACGCAACAGCTTCTGGTAAAGTTATACAGGCTGGACCGCGAGGTGATTATGGTTTGGCTGTGGAAGTTGATCATGGTTTAGGATTTTCAACACTTTACGCTCATTTAAGTAAAGTTAATGTTGAAAAAGGTGATGTAATTGATGAAGGAACAAAAGTTGGGCTTGCAGGTTCTACTGGAAGAAGTACTGGTGTTCATCTTCATTATGAATTAAGGCATAATAAAAGGGCTTTGAATCCTTATGCTTTTGTAAAAGTTGAAAATAAATAGAGAGGTGAAAAATGTTTGGATTTTCAAAGAAAATTATTCCGTCAAGTTTGATAAGCAGTTCTATGTATGTAAAGGGTTTTGTTAAATCTGATACAGAGTTATATGTTGATGGAACTATTGAGGGAGATATAGTTTGTAAAACTCTTATCGTTGGAATAAATGGAAAGATTAAAAGTTCCTCTATTGAAGTGGAAAAAATTGTCGTCCATGGAAATATTGATGGAAACATCAATGCCGTTTCGGTATATCTTGGAAGTAGTGCTAGAATAAATGGTAATATCTTTCACAAAGATATTTCCATTGAAAATGGTGCTTATATAAATGGAGATTTGAAACAGAAACGCGATTAAAACATAAGGAGGGGACGATGGCTAAATTACTTATTGGTTCAGATCATGGTGGTTTTGATTTAAAAGAGTTTTTAAAATCTTATTTAAAAGATGAGGGATATGAAGTTGATGACATTGGGACAAATTCAAAAGAAGCTTGTGATTATCCTGATGTTGCAAATAAAATGGCGGATTATCTTTCAAAGGACAGTGAAAATCTTGGCATTCTTATTTGTGGAACTGGGCTTGGTATGAGTATGGCGATAAACAGATACAGAAATATAAGAGGTGCATTGCTTTACAGTCCAGAAGAAGCTAGACTTGCAAGAGAACATAATAATGCGAATGTCGCTGTTCTTGGGGCAAGAACCTTTTCAAACAAGGAAAATTTAGATTTCTTGACAGCATTCTTGACTGCTAAATTTTCAAATGAGGAAAGACATAAACGAAGAATTGATAAAATATCTTAAAGACACCTCCCCTTTTATGGGGAGTTTTTTTTAACTCACTATTTACTTTTGTATAAAAAAAGGGTATAATATTAATATACTTAATTAAAATAAAAGTAGAGAGGTGGTTTATGACATCAGTTTATGATATAATTAAAAAGCAAAATGGGGAACATTTTGCCAAGGCTATCAGAAATTATAATAACGGTATTTTTGAAATCCCTGATATTGTGAATATTGTTAAATATTCTGGTCGTGAGGCCGAACCTATTCTACCGTATCTTATGTCTCTTTTGGATATACAGATTAAAGAAGCTGAATATGAGGATCCCTTTGCCCTTCTTAAAAAGGCAGGATATAATGCCTACTATGCTGATACTTTGGAAAAACAAAATGCTATTTCAAAGTATTTTGAGGAAGATGAACAACTTTGCACATTTAGAGATGAAACCAGATTTGAAAGGTATTATATCATCAATGCAGTAAAGGAAAATGTTGATGATATAAAAAGAGAAAACTTTACAGACCCTTCAAGGGAAGATGAATATGGGACTTCGGTTATCTCTATTCAAATACATAAAAACGGTGGATTTATTTCTATAAAGAACAGATATAATCATACGGTTAAACATCCAGATAATACTTTTAGCTCTAATCCTGATAATATAATATATGGGCTTAGTTATTCATTAAAAAAGTATTTTGATGTGGATTTTTCTTCTCAAAAAGTCGAATTACCAGATAATTATGTCTTTATTAAAAATCAAATATTTTACTATGATTACGAAGCAGATGGTTATTATTTTGGTGACGGTTTTTATATGAAAGATGGTGAAATAACAAAGGTAAATCAACCAGAAGTTATGATTGATAATTATATTTTAAATTTACAAGATAAAAAAATATCTTCTATTTTACCAACAAGACCTAATACAGCACGTTATGGTTATGATGTTTCAGAAGATTATAATCATACTGCTGAATTACTTACAAATGAATTAAAAGATAAACCAATTCAAATTGTTAAGAATGAGGATAAAACCAAATCTATTCTTTTGGATGGAGAGGAGTTTATAAGGTTAAAGGGTTCAAAAATGATAAAATTATCACTTAAAAATATTACAAAAACCCCTATAAAATTCTTATCGTATTCTCTTTCTTTAAAGGATCTTGATTTACCTAATGTTGACTTTGTTGGTGATTATTTATTGTATAACAATAAGGTATTAGAAAATATAAATATAGCAAAAGCAGAAATTTTATCTGAATGTTTCTTAGATAAAAATCAAAATTTAAAAAAATTGGATATACCTAATGTAAAAATAATTCTTAATGATTTTATGAGGTTTAATGTTTACAACTTAGAATATATAAATGCCCCTATGTTAGAAGAAATTGGAAGACGTTTTTGCGACACTAATAAATCAATAAGATTTATTGATTTTCCTAATGTAAAAACTATTGGACATGATTTTTTTAAAGCAAATAATATTTTAGAAAGTATTAATTTACCTGAGGTAGAATATATATACAATAATTTTTTGCAATATAATGAAAAATTAGAAAAAATTGATTTTCCTAAGTTATTTAAAATTGAGGATAATTTTATAAATAATGATAAACACAATTTAAAATCAGTGAACTTACCCTCTGTAAAAGAAATTGGTAAGAATTTTTTAGGAGACCAGTCAAAATTTAAAATTGAAGAATTAAATATGCCTAATATAGGATATACGGGAGATTATGAATTTGGTGAAAAAATAAGAAAGAAAAATAAAGAAAATGCGGATAAAAAATTTTTTAATAAATTAAAAATTGCAAATATAGACAGATAAAAACACCTCCCCTTTTATGGGGAGTTTTTATTTTAATAAAATCTGTCATTAAATTATTTATATCAAAATTAATAAAATCGTTGAAAATATTCTTTTATTCTTTATAATGAAATATCATATAAATTTAAAGGAAAGTGAGGTTGAAATGGTAAGTTTTTTTAAAGACGATTTGAAAACAGCTGATAAGTCTGTTTATGATATAATAGAAAAGGAACTTGACCGCCAACAAAATCAAATTGAGCTTATTGCTTCTGAAAATATTGTATCAAAGGCTGTGTTGGAAGCTATGGGTTCAATACTTACAAATAAATATGCGGAAGGATACAGTGGAAAGCGTTATTATCAAGGTTGTAAGTTCATTGATGAAATTGAAACCTTAGCGATAGAGCGTGCAAAGAAGATTTTTAACTGTAAATTTGTAAATGTGCAACCTCACAGTGGTGCACAAGCAAATACTGCTGTATTTTTTGCCCTTCTTAATGCTGGGGATACAATTATGGGAATGAGCCTTGATGCAGGTGGTCATTTGACACACGGTGCAAAACCTACTATCAGCGGTAAGTGGTTTAAATCTGTGCAATATGGTGTAAAGGAAGATGGTTATATTGATTATGATATGGTGGAAAGGCTTGCCCTTGAAAATAAACCAAAATTGATTGTTGCGGGTGGCTCTGCTTATCCAAGGCTTGTTGACTTTAACCGTTTCCGTGAAATTGCGGATAAAGTTGGGGCTTATCTTATGGTAGATATGGCACACTTTGCTGGGCTTGTTGCTGGTGGTGTGATACCCTCCCCTGTGGGAATTGCTGATGTGACGACAACTACTACACATAAAACTTTGCGTGGGCCACGTGGCGGTATGATACTTACAAATAATGAGGAAATTGCAAAGAAGATTGATAAGGCAGTTTTCCCAGGTATTCAAGGAGGACCTCTTGAACATATTATCGCAGGTAAAGCGGTTGCGTTTGGGGAAATCCTTCGCCCAGAGTGGAAAGAATACTCGGAACAAATACTTAAAAATGCGAAAGTATTGGGTGAAACATTAATTAAAAATGGTTTTGATTTGGTAAGTGGTGGAACAGATACTCACCTTATCCTTGTTGATTTAAGAAGTAAAGGGATAACTGGTAAGGAATGTGATTTGGTGTTGGAAAATGCTGGAATTACTTGCAATAAAAACGGTATTCCAAATGACCCTAACCCACCATCAGTAAGTTCTGGTATTCGTTTGGGTGTGCCTGCTATTACAACAAGAGGATTTAAGGAAGATGATGTTCGCGAAGTTGCAAATCTTATCACCGAAGTGGTTGATGACTTTGTTAAAAACAAGGATTACGAATCTGAGGTTGTAAAATCTGTGCGGGAAAAGGTAAAGGCTCTTTGCGCAAAACATCCTATATATTAATATAAACTTCCCCCCCTTTCCTTAGGGGGAATATTTTTATTCATTTTTATATTGACAAAAATTATAATATGTTTATAATAGCCTTAATTTAATAAAAATAAGGAGTTATTTTATGAAGCAAGTTTCTGTTTATGATGTAATTAAAAAGCAAAATGGAGAACACTTTGCTAAGGCTATAAGAAACTACAATAACGGTATCTTTGATATTCCTGATATTGTAAATATTGTTAAATATGCTGGTCATGATGCCGAACCTATTATAAATTATCTTTTATCCCTTATGGATATACAGATTAAAGAAACGAAATACGAGGATCCTTTTGTCCTTCTTAAAAAGGCGGGATATAATGCTTACTATGCCGATACTTTGGAAAAACAAAATGCTATTTCAAAGTATTTTGAGAAAGATGAAAAACTTTGCACATTTAAAGATAGTTACAGATTTAAAAATTATTATATCATCAATGCTGTAAAGGAAAATGTTGACGATATAAAAAGAGAGAACTTTACAAATCCTTCAAGGGAAGATGAATATGGGACTTCGGTAATCTCTATTCAAATGCTTAAAACTGGAGGATTTATTTCCATTAAAAACAGGTACAATCACACAGTTGAAAATCCTGATAATACTTTTAACTCTAATCCTGATAATATAATAAAAGGGCTTAGTTATTCATTAAAAAAGCATTTTAATGTGGAGTTTACACCTGCCAAAACTTCTTTACCTGATAATTATATAATTATTGGTGATAAAATAATTAAGTATGATTATGAAATAAATGGATATTATATAGGTGATGGTTTTTATGTGAAAAATGGTAAGATTGTAGAAGTTAATAAAAATACCGAAATTATGTTAGATCATCATATTTTAAATATAAAAAATAAAACTATAACTCCTATTATGGATGATAATGATAATCACAAAGATGAAGCAAAAGTATTTCAAACAGAATTAATAGAGAAGAAACTTCAAATTATTAAAAATGAGGATAAAACAAAATCTATTCTTTTAGATGGCAAAGAGTTTGTAACTTTAAAGGCTTCTCGTATTATAAGATTAACACTTGAAAGAGCGTCAAAACTTCCGGAATATTTTTTATATTCTAATAGTGATTTACAATATCTTGTTTGCCCAAAGGTAATATCTATCGCTGATAGCGTATTATCTTCGAATGAAGCCTTAAATTATTGCTACTTTCCAGAATTAAAACATATTGGTACAAAGTTTTTAAAATCCAATATTAGTTTAGAGTGTTTGGATCTTCCTAAGGTTGAGGATATTGATAGTAAATTTTTAGAGAATAATCAAAACTTGGAATTAATAAATTTACCTGTTATTAGGAGAGTCAATCATAATTTTTTACTCAATAATTTAAAATTAAAAAAATTAAATATGCCTAAAATAGGATATATTGGTGATAAATTTTTAATAAATAATAATAAAATAAAATCTCTAAATTTTCCTAAGGTTTGGCATATAGGTAGCTCTTTTTTATTTTGTAATACAGTGTTAAAATCAATAAATTTACCTTCTGCGTACAAAATCGGTATGAGTTTTTTAAAGAATAATGAAGTATTAAAGAAAATAAATGTGCCTGAATTAAAAGACACGCCTTGGACATCTTCTCATATATTTAGCTTAATTCATAATATATTAAGACAGAGAGAAGAAGCAGAACTCTTAAAACAAACAAGAAATAATTCCAGATAAAAAAATCCCCTCAAACGAGGGGAATTTTTTTATAAAAAGAATTTGTAAGAATTACTTTTTATCAGCATCGTTTAGCTTGTGTGCAAATTTTGACATAGTTCTTGCCATTTTTTTCTTGGAAACTATACCCTTCTTTACACCCTTTGCAAGTTGGCTGTTTGCTTCTGATAAAGCCTTTTGAACTTCGGCCTTGTCTTTATTGCCATTCAAAGCTTCTGTTACTTTTTTCACAAAAGTGCGGATTTTTGACATACGGCTTTTGTTTTCAAGTCTTTTCTTTTCGTTTCTTATAATTCTTTTCTTTGAAGATTTATGGTTAGCCATTTTTTTATCCTTTCAAATATTAACAATATATTATCGTTTAGAGAATTGGAAAGAACGACGAGCTTTTTTATGACCGAAGTGCTTTCTTTCAACAACTCTTGAATCACGAGTTAAGAAGCCAGCTTGTTTGATAGTTGGTCTTAATTCTGGTTCAGCCAATGATAAAGCTTTACTGATACCGTGTTTTAAGGCACCAGCTTGACCAGAAAGTCCACCACCAACAATAGTTGCCATAACATCGTAAGCAGTTTCTCTTTTTGTAAGGCCAAAAGGTTGGCAAATAACCATTTGAAGGATTGGACGGCGGAAGTATGCTTCATAATCCTTTCCATTTACAATGATTTTACCTTTACCTGGCATAATCCAAACACGAGCGATAGAACTTTTTCTTTTACCTGTTGCATAAACACGACCTTTTGCATCACGAACAGGACGTTCTTTTTTAGGTGTTGCATCCTTTTTTGTTTCTTTTACGATATTTGCCTTTGGAGCAACATCTGCGATTGTAGCAGGTTTTTCAGAAGCAGTTTTTTTAGTTCCTACTTTTTTAACTGTTTCAACCTTTACATCTTTTTTTGCATCTGCCTTTTTTGTTGTTGTTTTTTTAGCAGGTGCCTTTTTTGCAACTTTTTTTGTTTCTGTTGCTGTTACTTCAGTTTCTTTTTTTTCAACCATTTTTAAGCACCTCTCTTTGTATTTTTAGAATTCATTGATTTTACATCTAAAACTTCTGGTTTTTGTGCAGTATGTGGGTGTTCTGCCCCTGCATAAACGTGAAGTTTTTTCATTTGATCGCGACCAAGTGGATTTCTTGAAATCATTCTTTCAACAGCCTTTATAATAAGTCTTTCTGGATGACGACCGCCAAGGATTGTTCCCCAAAGTCTTTCTTTTATACCACCAGGGAAATTTGTGTGATAAAAGAATTTCTTATTTGCAAGCTTGTTTCCAGTGATTGCAACTTTTGAAGCATTTATAATAATTATATGATCACCGCAATCAATATTTGGTGTATATATAGTTTTATTTTTACCACGAAGATATGTAGCAGCAATAGCAGCAAGACGACCAAGAACAATGTCTGTTGCGTCAATAACATACCATTTTGCATTCACATCAGATGGTTTCGCAGAATATGTTTTTTGAACCATTTTTTTACCTTTTGTTGTTTATTAAACAGAAATATATTACTTTATTTTTTTATAATGTCAAGAAAATAAAGAGTTTTTCTTTGATTTTTTACTGTGGTATTATAATACCGTTATTTTACGGGTGTTAATACAAAAACATTAAAATGATCATGAGATAGCGGAAATTCAATATCTTTTAATTCCCATTTATTTTTATTTATAAGATTTTCGTATCTTCCTATTAAATCATATCCTCTTATAATAGTAAAAAATGTAAGAAAATAAAAATAATCCTGAAAATGATGATGCAGAGCTTTTACTGATGAAGAACATACATTGCGTCATCATCCAAGAAAAATATGAAATTTTTGACTGTATTATATAAAACAAAGATTAAAAAGCTTAGAATTAAGGAAATACCTAAAATCTTACCTATATTATTAAAAATTTTATCTTTTTTCATATGGATAACCTTTTAAATTAGTTTTTCAAAATAC
>JAAVBN010000020.1 GCA_014803545.1 bacterium
ATTCATAGCTATATTATGACATAAAGACTTGTAAATTTAAATGAAAAAATGTATATTAAAATTATAAATTAAAAATTGGAGGTTAGAAATGAAAAAATTTGTAAAAGTAATGGGAGTTATGTTTATTTTAACTGGCTGTACTGGTATTTATACAAGAATGTCAAAAAGTGATTTAACTATACAAACAAAGATGTCATCTACTATCTGGTTAAATCCAACTGTGCCAGAAAAGACATTTATATATGTGCAATCAAGGAATACTTCGGATAATCCAGCATTTAACAATTTAGCTGTATCAATTAAAAAGGCTTTGATGGAAAAGGAGTATTTGATTACAAATAATCCAGATGAGGCAAACTTTATTCTTCAAACAAATGTGTTAAAGGCTGTTATGGTATCGGATATAGCAAATGCAGATCAAGCATCTTCATCTTCTCTTTTGACTGGTGCGGGTGTAGGCTTTGCTGTTGGTTCAAGAAATAATGATGTAACTGCAATAGGTGCAGGTCTTCTTGCTGGTCTTGCATCTATGTATTTTGATGCAAATACAAAAGATAATTATTATGCAGTGCAAACTGATATAAGAATTACCGAAAGGGTAAAACCTTATAATGCGGACAGTATTCAACTTTCATCACAGGGAAATAATACTTTAACTGCATCACAAAGTAATTCTGTTATGAATACAAAATCATATACAACTACTTTGACAGTTATGGCAAATCAAGTAAATCTTACTGCTGCGGAGGCTGTTATTCCTGTAAAAGAGGCAATTGCTAATTCCTTGGCTGGATTGTTTTAAGTATTAGAAAATTCCTCCCTTTAAATAGGGAGGAAAATTTGTATTTAATTATTAAAAAAGCCCTTCTGTTTGAGGGGCTGTTTTTTTAGGGTAAACAAAACTTATGAAAACTACTTTCAACAATTTACAAGTAAGAGGATGCAGTCCGAATTGTCCATCCCCCAAGGGAACATCAAAGACTATCATCTTTGAAAATTATGGAGGATATAAAAAAAACCGCCCAATCGGACGGTGTTTTTTTATTTCAAAGCATCCTCACATTTCTCCGCCACATCAACATTCTTCGCCAGTTTATTAAGTGTTATTGCTCCCAACACTATACCTCCTGCACTAGTCCCAGTAGATATCCCCGCCATAACATTAGAAGCTATATTTAAACCCTTCTCCTTCTTAACACCAGCCTCACTATCATCATTACGCACATCCTTACTATTCGCCATAGCAGAGGTTATAGTTCCCGCAATACTCGTAGCCGCTCCAATACCACCTACCACAGTAGAGGCAGTCATAACACTCTTAATCTCTTTTATGTTAGCAGTATCAAAACCAGAGCAAGATTTAACTATGTTTTCTGCCTTTTCAAATAGAGGATAATTTTTCAAATCATCAGCATCATCAATTTCAGATTGTATTTGAGATATATAAGATTTGATTTGCTTTGCCGCCGTATCACAATCCTTCATTTTATCTATAAGGTTATCAAGCTTTTTCGTGCTAATACCAGAGGTAATTGTGGAAGTAGCCGAAGTAGCGATACTTCCTGCCATAAGTCCTGTTCGGACATTACCGAGAGTTTTGGATTTCTTCTCTAATTTAGATTTTTCCTCTTCTAAATTTTTAGCATATTCATAAAGTTCAAGTGATGACATATTTGATAATTCATTTAGTTTTTTATCCGTCTTTGCTTTCATAATACCAGTCACTAATGCACCGCCACTTGTTAAGGTTCCAACAGCACTTGCACCAGTAGAAACACCAGCCAAAACCTGAATAGCCTTTAAATCATCTTTAATCCCAGAACAAGAATTTTTTACATTATATCTTCTTTCTTGAAGAGTTTTCCTTGCCATTGCAGCCTGCCCCTCAATTCTATCCCTCTCCAACTCTTCCATAACATTCTGTTCTTGCAATTCCTCTAATGCAGTTGTATTTACAGTCATCGCAGAAGTGGTATTCACACCCACATTCGTATTTATCGCATTCCTTTTTTTATTAGTTTTTTTAGGAGCAGAAAATACTACACCACTGTTCATTAACATTACTAAGCTTAAAGTTATAATTGATACTTTTTTCATTTTTATATACTCCTATTTATTATTACCTTTATGATAAGTTCCATTTATATCAACAGTTGTATTCTGTATATAAATATGTCTATCAGCAGCATCATCGTATGGCGTAGGAGGAATTTTACCTTCAACAAAACCAGTTTTATTTATGTAAATATCTTGTTTTTGCCTATATTTTGCATCTTCCATAGTTTGTGATTCGTTAAAAATATTTAACAATATATCTAGTGAATAATCATTTTCATCAAAATGACTATAATTTCCGCTTAAACTAACAGTTGTTGTATTATGTGTATTTTTTTCAAAATCTTCATTTATAAAAGATACATGATTAGAAATAGAAGAGTCATCTTTATATTCAGCAATATGGAATTGTACATCTTCTAAATCTTCAGGCATATCACAAATTTCAACGGTAGCTCTATCTCCATTTCTATAACATTCACTCTTGTCATATTCACCTCTATCCAACCAAAATACATCCATAGTTACATCATTAGGTAAATTTGCAATAACATTATCAAAATCAATACTTGCAGCCTTTTGCTTTTCGGAGCAAACTTTTTTCCCATTTCTTTCAAAACAATTACCCTTTATTCCAGAATTAGCAAGACCCATTATTGACCTTCCACTTTTGGATGATTTATTTTTGAATTTTTCTATGAATTCATTTTTATATTCTTCATATACATTTTTTGCAATAATACTTCTTAAAAAAGATATTTTAAATTCATCCGGAATATTATCGAAATCAATATTTATATCGGGATATCTTTTATAAACTTCTTCTTTTAATTTATTAAGAGATTCAGTCATAACTGCTTCATCAAGTATTTCGTCATTAACATCATCTTCTGCTTTTACATTAAAAGATATACAAAATGAAACTAAACAAATTAGAGATATTTTTAAGAATTTTTGAATATAACACTTTGAATTTACGAGGTTATTTACCCCCCCCATAGGGTGTTTTTTAATCATAATAAACTCCTTTCTTTAAATCAATTTTATAATACCATATTTTAGGATTATATACAACAGGATTTTATTTTTTCTTGCATTTTGAATAAGTTATGTTATACTAGGTCCAAGTTTTTTAGAACTTACCAAACTTCTATAAAAACAAATTCATCAAAAGGGGGTGAAATAATGGTAAAAGTTCTAGTTCGTGATAACAATGTTGAACAAGCTCTTCGCGTTCTTAAAAAGAAAGGACAAAAGGAAGGTCTTCTTCGTGAAATAAAGGAAAGAAAGTACTATGAAACTGGTACTGCTATGAAAAAGCGTAAGAAGAACGAAGCTGTTCGTCGTGAAAGAAAAAGAGTATCAAAGGAAAAACAACTCCTCGGATATTAAAATCAAAAGCCCCAATCACGGGGCTTTTTTTTATTTTATTGACTTTTTAATAAGTTCATGCACTTTCATAAAATCATTAACGTGTAAAAATCTTATCTCGTATGGTTGACTGTTTCCATTAACCATTCTTGTTCCACCAGCCGTAGAAACATCAATACTTCCCGTTCCAAATATTAAATCCAAAATATTCCTATGAAGTCTTGTATCAGTAATTTTTACAAATGGAACAAACTTGTATGATTTCACAAACACACCCTTGATTTCAAGAATCCCTTTGTTCGTGATTACATATTTCATACTTTTGAATCTAAGGTATTGATATATAAAACAAATTATAAAGATAATAATAGTAAGTAGTAAGCCTATTATTATAAGTATAGTTTCATAGTTAGATTTTCTTAATCCAAATAAATATCCTAAAATAACACAAGCAGACAATCCCAATGAATGTAGTAAAGAAAATATCAAAGAAATTTTATTCGGAATTTCCTTCATCAAGGAAACTTTTTCCCCTTTGCCAACATAATTTTTCCAATCTGTATTAAATAAATTCATAATTACCTCCTTTTATTTTGTTATAAAGGAATTATAACATAAAACCACTATTTACACAAGGAATTTATTCAGAAACAGGTATATCAATTTTGTTAATATCAATCAAATTTGCAAATTGAGAGAAGTTTTTATCAAGGACTGCAAATTGAATATTTATCTTTTCCTTATTATTATTAAATTTGGAAATTTCCTTTTCTGAAATATTTTTAATTGATGGAAGACTTACAGTCAACGGATTAACATGCACATTATCCTTTATAATTTCATAATGTAAATGTGGACCAGTAGAAAGTCCCGTAGAACCAACATAACCAATAATTTGTCCTTGATTTACCTGTGTTCCAACATTAACACCAGATTTGAACGCACTCATATGCCCATAGGCAGTTGAATATGTTCCATTATGTTTAATTTTTATGTAGTTTCCATAACCATTTTTCCAACCACGGAACACAACTTTACCACTTCCACCCGCAGGAATAGGTGTTCCAGCAGGGGCAGCAAAATCCACACCCTGATGAGCACGAGAATATCCAAGAATAGGGTGCTTACGTTTACCATACTTTGATGAAATTCTTGCCCCATTTATAGGCGATTTTTTAAGTGTCTTTGATGCACTTTTTCCAGTTTCATCATAATATGCAACACGACCATCTTCATTTTCATATCTGTAAAGTTTGAATTCTTTATGTCTTGAATTAAGGTAAAGGGACGCAAAAATCACATCGCCATTTCCAATATAATCCCCTCTGTCAGAATAAAGATTTTCATACATAATTTGAAATTTATCACCAGGATAAATATCACGTTCAAAGTCAACATCAAAAGAAAATACTTCGTAAAACTTATCAATAATATTATATGGGATTCCCTGTGCAAGAGCCGATTCAATAAGACCCGCACCCTTCGCAATTTCACCCTCTTTTCTTATAAGTTCGGATGTAATATCAGATTTTTCTTCTACCGTCCTATACCCATCATCAGATTTTTGCGCACGCACTTTGTAAATAGGACTTTTTATAATTTCAACAGAAAAAAGTTCCGCCTTTGGCTTCCCATCAACAGCATTCAAAGGTTTTACCTTTACAACCAATTTATCATTTTTTGGTTTAAGTTCCGATGTCTTGCAGATTGGGTCAATAGCTTTACTTACCTCTAAAATCTCACTATATGGAACACCAAGAGGAGAAAGAAGAGAAGCAACAGAATCTCCACTTTTTATTTCAAAAGAATATTCCTTTAAGCCACTGAACATATCATCAAAAAAATTATTTATACGCTTTGGAATAGATTGAGAAGAATTGCCGATAATCTCACTTTCCATAGGTATCAAAGGAAAATCAACATCCTTAACAGGAGCAATATTACTTCCAGATTGTTTTGATATAATAAAGAAAAATAAAACACACAAAGAAAAACTTACCATAAAAACCTGAAAATGAGGCTTTTTTATGTATTTTTTTATATTCCTATGTGCATTCTTAAATTTAGTCATAAAAACATAATACCATAAATAAAAAGAAAAAGCAAATAATAATATTTTTAATCCCTAAATAGATTGTATCTTTGAAATAACAGAGGTTATTCCGACTTGTCTTTGTGCTGATAAATGACTGGAAAGTCCCATTTTATCAAAGATTTCCATAACATTTATACTTTTTAGTTCAGATGAAGTCTTTCCATTAAAAATTACAGTTAATATATAAAGAAGCCCCTTTACAATCAAAGCATCACTGTCAAAAGCAAACCTGTATTTGCCATTTTCGTCAACTTTGTAATTCCACCATACAGAAGAGGAGCAACCATAAATCCTGCATTCATCAGTTTTATTTTTCGCCTCAAATGGAGGAAGTTCACGACCAAGTTCAATAAGATAGGAGTATTTATCCTCCCACTCGTCCATCATATTAAAGTTAGAAATCAAATCATCAACTGTCATTTTATTTGCCTTTGCTTTAAAATTATTATATAATAAAGGAAATTGAAAACAAGAGAAAAAATGAAACTGACCGAACCAAAATATTTTTATAAAAAATGGGGAATATCAACACTTTTATTTCCACTTTCTTTGTTATATAGATTTGGTGATAACTTAAACAGAGCTTTTTCCCACCCATATAAATCAAAGGCAAAAGTTATCTGCATTGGTAATATAGTTTTGGGTGGGGTTGGTAAAACTCCAATAGTAATTGAAATAATTAAATATTTTTTAAGTAAAAATATAAGGGTAGGGGTTATATCCCGCGGATACGGTGGAACATTATCATCAAACACCCCTATAATAGTTGATACAAAAAAATATACAGGTTCCGAAATTGGTGATGAGCCATACCTTGTTGCATCAAAATTTAAAAATGTTCCAGTTTGTATTTGTAAGGATAGAAAAAAGGCAGCAAAGCTCCTTGAAAACAAAGTTGATGTAATAATTATGGACGATGGTTTCCAAAATTATAAATTAAAAAAGGATATAAGAATTGCTGTTTTTGATGGAATTGATGGCATTGGAAACGGTTATATCTTTCCCGCTGGTCCATTAAGACAAAGTTTGAAATCAGGATTAAAAGGTGTAAATCTTGCTATAATAATGAGGAAGAACAATCCTCAACTTGAAAATAAAATAAAAAAATATGGCATTTCTGTTATAAATGGAAAAACTGTTCCAACATCAAATTTAAAGGAGTATAAGGGTAAAAAAGTCATTGCCTTTGCAGGCATTGGTAAACCACAAAAGTTTTATAAAACCTTAACTGATAATGATATAAAAATCATACAGAAAATAAATTTCCCAGACCATTATTTATATACCGAAGAGGATATTAAAAAGTTAAAAAATCTTGCTAAATCTAAAAAATTACCAATCCTTACAACAATGAAGGATTATGTAAAAATACCCGATAGTGATAAAAAAAATTTTACCCCTATTGATATAGAGGTAAAATTTGATAACGAAAAAGTTTTATTTAAAACCTTATCTTGACATAGATTTTTTTGCATCAGCTATTATATTTTTTGACATTTCTACTAATTCATTAAAGTTAGCAGTTTCTTTTTTCATAATTTCTTCATAACTATGACCATTTTTTGTATCGTATTTACCGTTTTCAAAACATTTTGCACAATCTGACATAGGTTCAACACTTCCACAATCTTTATAACGATGAGGGCAATCAAGTCTGAATGCATTATATTTTTTTATATCTTTATAAACTATCATTTTTATTTTCCTTTTACTTGTTATTAAATGTTATTTTGAAAATTCCTTTTTGCAAAAAGCACACTTTTCCCAATAATTTTTGTATTCACAATTTTTAGATTTTGGTTTGAATTTGCATTCCTTTGCTAACTCTTTGTTATGTTTTTTTATAATTACAGATTCTGGATGTAATTCAGCATAAAATTCAGGACTAACTTCTGATTCAGAAATAGAGTTTAATAATTGTTTAACCTCTTCATCTGTTAATATTTCTTTTTTACTAACTTCTGATTCAGAAAGAGAATTTAATAATTGTGTAACCTCTTTATCTGTTAATTTTGCTTCTTTACTTTCTTTTATAACCTCATCTAAAAGTGATTTTTGTTTTATACCTGATTTTGATATAAGAGATATAGCTTCCGTTAACATTAAATCATCTATGTCTTGGTTTGATATGTATGACATATTTTTCATTTTATTTCCTTTCATTTCTGTTTATTATATATAAATTTTACCCCCCCCCAGAAGATTTTGTCAATATCTATCTTGAAAATTCCTTACTACAATAGGTGCATTTTTCCCAGTAATCTTTGTATTTACAAGTCTTTCCTGTTCCAAACTCACATTCTCTTGCTAACTTTTCATTGTGTTCGGTACAAATTTTATAATATTGATTATTTTCCATTTCATAAGGTGTGTCATAGGAAAATTCATCAGCACTTCTTCCGTTGTTAATGTTATATTTTCCTTCCTTATAACATTTATCACAATATGAAGGAGGTTCAACAGATCCGCACTTATTACCCTTGTATGGGCAAGCATTTAAAAAATCATCTTTTTTATTACTTTCTGTTAGTAGTTTATGTATTTCTTTATTTGATAATCTCAATTTCATTTTTTTCTCCTTTTTTATATTTTTAATATTGCTTTGTTCTTTTTTCCAACGGATAGTAAGATTTTTCCATCTTTTGATAAATCCTTTGTAATAACAAATTTATCATCGGAAATTTTTTCATCATTGACCGATACGGCACCAGAGGTAATCATACGCCTTGCATCACTTTTTGATTTACAAAGCGATACAGAAACAAGTGCATCCAAAATATTTACATCACCAGTAAAATCAAATGTAGGAAGTCCAGCACCCATACCACCGTTTTCAAATGTTTCCTTTGCAGTTTTTTCAGCACTCAAAGCTTCTGCCTCACCACGACAGATTTTGGTTGCCTCAAATGCAAGAATCTTTTTTGCCTCATTTATTTCTGCACCTTGAAGACGCTCCAACTTCTCAATCTCAGAAATAGGAAGTTCCGTAAATATGCGAAGAAGTTTTGAAACATCTCTGTCATCAACATTACGCCAGAATTGATAATATTCATAGGAGCCAAGCTTGTCTTCGTTAAGCCATACTGCATTACCCATGGATTTTCCAAACTTTACCCCGTTTGCATCGGTTAAAAGCGGACTTGTCAAAGCAAAAAGTTCCAAACCAAGTCTTCTACCTAAATCAACACCAGAAACAATATTTCCCCATTGATCCGCACCACCAAATTGCAAAACCGCACCATAACGTTTGTTAATTTCTACAAAATCGTATGCCTGAAAAAGCGAATAATTAAATTCTAAAAATGATAAAGGTTGCTCTCTATCCAAACGAAGTTTCACACTTTCACGTTTAAGCATTTCATTAACAGAAAAATAACGTCCGTATTTTGTAAGAAAGTCTATGTAAGAAATATCCTTAAACCAATCGTAATTATTAACCATAATCGCATCGGTTGAACCATTACCAAAAGTAAAAAATTTCTCCATAGATTTTTTTATACCTTGCATATTTTTTTGAAAAACTTCCTCTGTCATCATCGGACGCTCACTTGACCTTCCTGATGGATCACCAATCCTTCCTGTCGCCCCACCAATAAGGGCAATAGGCTTATTCCCAGTTTTTTGAAAAAGTCTAAGAAGTGTAAGAGATACTAAATTTCCAATATGAAGACTATCAGCAGTTGGATCACAACCCAAATATCCAATAACAGAAGTCCCACTACAAAGTTTTTTATCCAATCCCTCCAAATCACTTGCTTGATTAAAAAGACCACGTTCAATAATAATATTTAAAAAATCTGATTTTACTTTATGCATTTTATTCCTCATTAATTACTGACAAAATTTTACAAAAGAATAGTTGTAAAGGCAAGCAAATAATTTTCCTTGATAAAAAACAAAAATAATATTAAAATGAAAAACAGATTTGAATTTTCTTGATTCAAATTTAGCATCTTAATATGATGCGGGACTGTCGAAAGTCCTATAAAACACGCGCTGCACATATTCCTTTTGTGTAGTGAAAAATGAGCCCCAGAAATTGGGGAGTCTTTAGCGTATGTCCAGAGGGAAACCTTAAAGGCTGAAGAAGTCAATCCGTGTTTTTTGATTTTCGAACTCCCCGCTATTATTAATATGCGAGGACTAAAACTGTGTCATAAATATTATTTTATATGAGAATAATAATTTATGCAAATATTATATGTTTTTTTTATTCAGGGTGGGAGTTTTTTTGTTCATGGTCTTCAGTCCCACCCTCCCGATAGAAAGCATATTAAAAGGAGGAAACATTTATGAGAGAAAATTTTTATAAAGAGATTCAATTAGTTTGCGAGCCGCCCAGCACCCGAATTTTTCGGGCGGCTCGCTGTGGACTAACACAAATAATACAAATAAATCATTATTAAAAAAGGAGGAAAAAAATGAAAAAACTAAACTATATACTCGCTATACCAATAACAATGTTCATACTGAACAATAATGTTAGGGCCTCGGATCTTATAAATGCCTTATCTGAGTATTGTGTGCCACCAACATCTGAATACTGCACAGGACCTTATGCGGCAACATACGACACGCAAACTAAAACCTGTAAGTGCAAGAACACTACATACCTTAGGTATAACTCAACAGACAGACATTGTGAGATTAACTGTCCTGCTGGTTATGTGCCTAGTGTAGTAGACAGTTGTGGACCTGGCACTATCAGTTTTTTAGTAGCGGAATAGATATGGGAAAAAACAAATAACAAAGGAGGAAACATAAAACAAAAATGAAAAATACAAATGGAAAAAAGAGTCAGCACAATGGGACCGAAGGTTTTAGCGACTGCCCCTAAAGGGGGCCAAGGGCAGTCGCTTTGCTGACTGGAAAAGTGGTCCAAAGAAAATTTAATTAACAACAAAAGGAGAAAAATAATGTCTAAATTTAATAAAAAATACACAATGTTAAGTATATTAACTCTAATATCTATACCTGCTTATTCACAACTATATATGTGCAAACAATGTCCAAATGGAACATATGCTGATAATGGTCAATGTTCTACTTGCCCAGCTGGTTCATACTGCAAAGAAGGAATAAAATATGAATGCTCAAATGGAGGAACTTCTATTGCAGGGGCAAGTAGCTGTGGAATATGTTTAAAAAATAACTATACTATATTAGAAGTACATGTCCCAAGTGGTTGTTGTGCAGGAACAAATGGTAAATCTTATAGTGGTTCTTGTGTTTGTTCAGGATGTACTTCATCATGTTCTGTTGGTTCAACAACTTTTACTGATAGGGTATTTCCTGCTGGAACAAAAGTTGATGATACAGTCTATGAAGGAACTTTTACACCTTCACGAGCAAGTACAAGTATATCCTCAGATTCTTGCAGCGGAACAACAGCTCAATCTCATGGAACTTTCTTTAATTGTACCAAATATAGTCCATCTTATAAAGGTACTATATATACACGAATAAAATTCCGTTATAATTCTTCAAAAGAAAAAATAGAGGTAATAACAAATACAAATTCTGTAATCGCAGAATTGGAAGCTAAAATGTGTGAATAATTTTAAGGGGAAAAAAGATTCAGCACAATGTGAACGGAGTGAACGCGGACGCGACCTGTGGGCGGGTGGGCGTCCGCTTGCTGACTGTGGATATTAATGAAGATATAAGAAAAAACCAAAACTTCAACAACAAACAAAACTACCAGTCAGAAAATGGCACACCCGACACCCCGCACCTGCGGGTGGCTCGTAATGCCTATCGTCTTTGATAAATGATAAAGGTATAAAAAAATCCCCCTCAACCAGAGGGGGATAATTTTTCACCAGAAAATTTACATAGGTAAATCAACACCCTCTGGAAGTTGAAGCCCGCTTGTTGCCTCTTCCATAGTAGCAGTTGAAATCTCATCTGCTTGTTCCTTTGCATTATTAAGTGATGCAACGATTAAATCTTCCAAAGTTTCCTTTTCACTTTCCTTCAACAAAGATGAATCAATTTCACATTTTTTTACATCTTTTGTGCAAGTCATTGTTATTTTAACAAGTCCACCACCAGCTTGACCCACAACTTCTTGTTTTGCAAGTTCTGCTTGTGCAAGTTTTACTTTGTTTTGCATTGCTTGTGCTTGTGCAACTAATTCGTTCAAATTAACCATATTATATCTCCTTTTTTACGTTAAATAATATAAAAGAATACTATATTTCTTCAATTTTTGCAACATAAGAATTTTTAAAGTTCTGTGAAATTTCTTTAAGTATTGGATTGGACGATATTTCTTTAAGTTGAGCTTCAAATATATCACGTTTTTTCTTATAAATAGTATCCTCGCCAGCCTCATTTGAATGCTCTACTTTTATATTATATTTCGCATTTGCAAAGAAAGTATTAAGGTTTTTAAGAAGCTCCCTTGGATACCCAGTATCAAAGTTTATAAACAATACTCCCTTATCAAAGGATACAAAACGCACATACCGTTCCACATCCTGGGAAAGAAGGTAATTTTTCTTTTCCCTTAAAATATCAACAATACTTTCAATTGAAAGTATAGAAATATCAGTATTGTTGTTTACTTCTTCTTCAAACAAAGGGGAAGTATTTGTTATACTAGATATTTTTTTTTTGAACCTCGGTTGAAGTTTGATTTTCAATCTTGTTAAGAATTTCTGCTGGACTTGGCATCATACCAACATACGAAAGTCTTATAATAATCATTTCCACAGCAGACAGAACATTTGGCACGAGTGAAAGTTCATCAAATCCCTTTAATAACATTTGCCAAATACGTGAAAGCGTAGCAATACTTAAATCATGTGCCATCTTTGAAATCTTTTCTTGCTCCGATGGTGGCACAGGAATAGAAGACAAAGACGCAGGTGTTATCTTTACCCTTGTTATATAATGTGTAATTTCCAATAGGTCAGTCAAAATCAATACAGGGTCAACACCCAAATCATATTGATTATCAATTATCTCAACCGCCTTTTGTATATCGGCATTGATAATCGCATCATACAAGTCAAAAACAATTCCCTTTGACGCAAGCCCCAAAATTTTTGAAACTTTATCAACAGTAATATCGCCTTCACAATTTGAAATTACTTGATCAAGAAAGCTCATTCCATCACGAACAGAACCGTCCGCAGTTTTCGCAATAATGTTTATTGAATCATCATCAATTTTTACATTTTCCAATTCGCAAACGTGCTTAAAATGATTGGAAAGAGTTTCAATATCAACTCTTCGTAAATCAAAACGTTGGCAACGGGACAAAACTGTTGCTGGAACTTTTCTTATTTCTGTTGTTGCAAATATGAAAATTACATAAGGAGGTGGCTCCTCCAATGTTTTAAGAAGTGCATTGAAAGCATTTTTTGAAAGCATATGAACTTCGTCAATAATATAAACTTTATACCTTGCGGATGAAGGTTTATATTGAACACCATCAATAATTTCCCTTATGTCATCAACACCAGTATTTGAGGCAGCGTCCATTTCAATAACATCAATATGCCTGTCTTCGGCAATCGCACGGCAATTTTCACATACACCACAAGGTTTAACCTGTGGTCCAGTCGCTTTACCATCAGCACCAAGACAATTTAACGATTTTGCAAAGATTCGGGCGGTAGAAGTCTTTCCAACCCCACGAATACCCGTAAATATATACGCATGGGCAAGCCTGTTTGTATTTATCGCATTGGTAAGTGTTTTAACAAGAACATCTTGACCAATAAGCTCATCAAAGTTGCTTGACCTGTATTTTCTAGCTAAAACCTTATATTTTACTTCTTCGTTTTCCATAAAAATACTCTTACTTAAATTTTATTTTCTTAATTTTAACAAATTTTAAATTAATAGCAAGATTAAATTTTTAAATTTATGATTGCTATTATTTCCGAACTTTTGTAATAAGATATATAAAGAAAATAAAAGGAGATAAAATTGAAGAAAGTTATACTACCATTTTTACTATTATCATTTACTTTTGGAAAAACTGTAAACGCTGCTAATCCAGACTTGCGCGCCCCTTATGCTATACTTATGGATTTTGACAGTGGCCGTGTCTTATATGAAAAAAATGCAGATGAATCTGTTCCTCCTTCTTCTATGAGTAAACTTTTAACCATATATAAAATTTTTTCTCTTGTAAAAGAGGGTAAATACTCTCTTGATACAGAATTTACAGTAGGGGACGAAGCATGGAAAAAAGCAAAAGCAATGAACGCAAATTCTGGCTCTACGATGTTCCTTGAATATGGGGAAAAGGTTAAGATAGAAGATTTAATACGTGGTATAATTGTAAATAGTGGAAACGATGCAACAATAGTTATTGCCGAAAATGTAAGCGGAAGCGAGTCAAAATTTGTAGAAGAATTAAATGAGTTAAGCAAAGAGCTAGGCTTAACAAATACACACCTTGAAAATGCTTCTGGCTGGTATGATAAAAAACATCTTATGTCAACACGCGATTTGGCAATACTTTCCCGCCGTATTATAAAGGATTTCCCTGAATATTATCATTACTTTGGTGAAAAAGAATTTTTATATAAAAAGGATTTAACAGGAAACAAAGACAACCGAAATAAACTCCTTTGGATTATGCCATCTGCTGATGGACTTAAAACAGGACATACAACAAAGGGCGGATACGGACTTTCTTCTTCTGCAAAAAAAGGTGAAAGAAGATTAATTTCCATAGTAAACGGAATAAAGGGAACAAACCCAAGCTATGCCCGATTTACCGATTCTAAAACCCTTCTTGAATGGGGTTTCAAAGAATTTTCAAACTATGTGTATTACAAAGCAGGTGATAAAGTTTTGGATATTCCTGTATGGTTTGGTAAAAACAATACCGTTGCAGTTGGTGTTAATGAAAAAATCTTAATCACATCACAAAATGGAAAAACTCCAAACATAGAATTTCGTGCAACCTATGAATCTCCAATTCCTGCACCAATAGAAAAAGGAACAAAGGTTGGAACCTTAACTCTTTATATTGATGGAACAAAGTTTAATGATTATGATTTAATTACACTTGAAGATATGAAAAAATGTAATTTCATAATCCGAATTTTCAAAAACTTAAAACAAATAGTTCTTAATATAGTGGGGTAATTTATGACAGGCTTATTTATCACATTTGAAGGTGGCGAAGGTGTGGGAAAAACTACACAATTAAAAATTATTGCTGATAAATTAAGGGAAAAGGGTTATAACGTAATCACAACCCGTGAACCTGGTGGCACAACACTTGGTGAAAAAATCCGTGAAATCCTTTTAAAGGGTGATATTGATAAAATGTCCCCAACAACAGAAGCCTTACTTTTTACGGCTGTTCGTCGCGACCATTTTGAACGAGTCATAAAACCAAATGTTGATGCTGGAAATATCGTCCTTTGTGATAGGTATATGGATACAACAAATGCTTACCAAGGATTCGCACACGGACTTACTATTGAAAAAATGGAAAAATTATATAACCTTGCAATTGGTGATTTTAAACCTAATCTTACAATCATTTTTGATATAGATCCATCAAAATCTCATGGCAATTTAACGGAAATAAACCGATTTGAAAAAATGGGAAATGATTGGCTTACAAAATCATTAAATGGTTTTCGTGAAGTTGCAAAGCTAAATCCCGACCGTTGCGTTCTTATGCCATCAGAAGGTAGTATAGAGGAAGTATCAAACCGCATTTTAAAAATATTAAACGAGAAATTAGGACTTTAATTTATGCCATTAAATGATGAAAAAATAGAGCAAACAAAGGAGCAATCTCCAAAAAATACAGCATTCCTTCTTTCTCATTCAAAGGAGGAAACAGAGTTTTTTAACGCTTTTAAATCTTCAAATCTTCATCATTCCTGGCTTATCACTGGACCAAAGGGTATTGGTAAAGCAACACTTGCCTATCGTATTGCAAGATATATTTTCTCGCTTTCAAATCCCGATCATTTGAAAAATCTTAATATAAAAATTGATACTTCAACACCGATACTTGAAAACAATTTTTCTTATGAAGAGGAAGAGGAGGGTGATGATACAGAAGATATGGGATTTTTTGAAAGTGATTCTGTCGCTGTATCACAAACGTCACCAACAATAAACAAAGTTTCACTTGATAAATATGATACCTCGCCATTAAAACTTTCACCAACCCATCCTATATTTGAAAGATTAAATGCAGGCGGACTTACCGATTTAATTATCATAGAAAGAGAGTATAGTGAAACCACAAAAAAATTAAAAACTGAAATTTCAGTTGAGCAAATAAGAAACTTAAAGGAGTTTTTTTCCAAAACTTCATCAGAGGGTGGATACAAGGTGGCAATCATAGACTCGGTTGATGAAATGAATGCCAACAGCAAAAATGCCCTTCTTAAAATATTAGAGGAGGCACCAAAAAAATCTTTACTCCTTCTTATCTGCCATAATATAAATGGAATTTTACCAACAATAAAATCTCGTTGCCGTATTTTGAAATTATCTCCTATTGATAATGAAAATATGAAACTTTTATTAAGGGAAAATTTACCAAATATTACAGAAGCCGAAATCACAAAACTTATAAATATAAGTGGTGGAAGCATAGGTAATGCCATAAATATTTATAATAATAACGGCTTGGATTTGCAAAATAAAATTTTCACTATTATCCCAGAAATTTTTAATAAAAAAAGTACGGGTATTTTGGAAATTGCAAACCTCGTTTCAAATGAGGAAGTTTTTAAAATTTTTCAACATATAATTTTAAATTTCATATCAAATGCAATAAAATATAAATCAAAAATCAAACTTGAAAATATTGATGAAGTTGAAAGAACATCCCTTGAAACAATTACAAACCATTATCAAAATATAAAAGCTTTGTTCACGATTCGCGAAGGTTTATTAAATAATTTTAAATTATATCCATTATTAAATCTTGATATAACGGCCCTTATAATTTCAACATTTGAAAGGTTAAAAAATGTTTATTGATAGCCATTGCCATCTTGATTTTTATGAAAAAGAAGAGCTTCCTGAAATTTTAAACCGTGCAGAAAAAACAAATGTTAAATATATGCTTAACGCCTGTGCATCAAAAAATAGTTTTGATAAAATTCTTAAAATTATAGCTGATTATAAAAATGTTTTCGGAGCAATTGGCATTCACCCTCACGAGGCAGAGGATATGGGTTCCCCAATCTCAGAGGACGAATTACTCCTTTATATAAATAAGTCAAAAAAAATTATTGCAATTGGTGAAACTGGACTTGACTATTCCCGTGAAAATATCAACAAAGATATTCAAATGGAGAATCTTTATAATCATATAGTAGTAGCACAAAAAACGGATCTCCCACTTATTATTCACAATCGTGATTCAAATGAGGATATGATAAATATTTTAACAGAAGGTATGAAGAAATCCCCATTCAAATGTATTATTCATTGCTTTACCGCTGATGAGTATATGGCAAAAAAAATGTTGGATTTGGATTTTTTTATTTCTGCATCAGGAATCACAACATTTAAAAATTCAATTCCTTTACAAGAGGTTTTCAAAAATGTTGTCCCTTTACAGAAAATGTTAATTGAAACCGACAGCCCATATCTTGCTCCAGTCCCATACAGAGGAAGCCAAAATGAACCGTCCTTTGTGGTGGAGGTTGCAAAGAAACTTAGCTTACTTAAAAACATATCAACCGAAGATATTGGAAATATTACAAGCAATAATTTTAAAACTTTATTTGATTTGGATATTTAACTTTTCTTTATATAACTTTTTATTATTTTGAAATCTAACACCCTAAATACAAAAAGCGATATAAAGTAAAATCCCATTCCAAAAGTAATAAGCAACATCAACATAATAATCCTAATAAACAAATTATAAACAGCAATATCCGCCATAATTCCAATGCTTCCAAAATACACAATTATTCCCATTGCAACGGAAAGAACAAATATTTTGATAATATCCTTTAAAATCTTTTTATAAATGTGCATAAAATCTTTGATATGACTTATATAATAAAGTATCAAAAAATTAATCCAATTAGAAATACTAATCGCTAATACAACCCCAATATAACTAAACATAGAAGTCAAAGTTATCGTAAGGAAAAGATTAAATAAAAGACTTATCCCCGCAATAATCATAGGAGTTTTAGTATCCTTTCTTGCATAAAAAATATTTGAATAAAGCTTTGTATATACAAGAGCAGGCAAACTTAAACAAAGTATTTGTAAAATTTGTGCAGTCGCATAAGTATCAGATGCCTTAAAAAGTCCTCTTTCAAAAAATATTTGAATAATAGGATAGCTTACCGCAATCATTCCAATTGCACAAGGTATAACAAGAATGCTCGCCATTTTCATAGAGTTATTAAAAATAAGTTGCATTTTATTAAAACGATTTCCCTTCATTTCTTTTGAAAGACTTGGAAGAAGAACCGTTGCAATTGCAATACCAATTACACCAAGAGGAAGTTGATTAAGTCTGTCCGCATAATAAATCCACGACACCGCCCCATTTATAGGAGTTGCAAAAATACTTGCTATCATAATATTAAGATGGTAAATTCCTGCCCCCATAATTCCAGGTCCAATTTTTTTGAAAAATTGTTTTACTGCTGGCGTTATATTTATTTCAAATGAAATAATTCCAAATCCATAATTTTTTGCAATCCAAAAAAGCCAAACCAGTTGTATTATTCCAGATGCAAACACACCCCATGATACCGCATACGCAGCATTTGGAAAAAAGTTTGCAAATAAAAGAAGTGTCATCACAATACACACATTTAAAATAATCGGTGTGCTTGCATAAGGTTTAAAATTCCCAAGTGTATTTAAAATACTTCCGAAAAAGGAGGTAAGTGCAATAAAAAATAAAAATGGAAAAGTTATTTTTGAAAGACTTACAGCCAATTCAAATTTATCCAAATTTTTTGAAAACCCAGGTGCAAATATTTGAACTACCTGAGGCATAAATATTTCACAAATCAAAGTAAAAATCAAAAGTATGTAAAATAACAAAGAAAATATAGATTTGCAAAAATTTTTCGCCTTTTCCTTTCCTTCACCATATAAAATTCCTGAAAATATAGGAATGAATGCAGAATTAAAAGCGCCTTCTGCAAAAATACTTCTAAATAAATTAGGAATCCTAAATGCAACAAAAAAACAATCAGAAAGTTTTCCTGCACCAAGATATTTTGCCATAACTAAATCACGAATAAGCCCACTTATCCTACTTAAAAAAGTAAGCCCTCCAACCGCAACAGTATTTTTTAAAAACTTTTTATTTAACATTTGATAAAAAATCCTTTATTTACTAAAACTTATATTATATCATAAAATATAATAAATTGATAGGCAATATAAAAGAGGAAAAATGAGAAAATTTTTATATATAACTTTAATGTGCATAATATCAGCTTGTGCAAGTAATAATAAAAAGGATTATTCTACATTATCGGATAAGGAAATTTACGATTCGGCAATAAAAAATATAAATAATCAGGACAATATTTCCGCACTAAGCGAGCTAAACCAAATTGAATATAACCACCCATATTCATCACTTGTCCCAAATTCCTGGGTGCTAACTGGATACACATATTACAAGGATAAAAAGTATCCTGAGGCGATAGAGGCTTTTGAAAAACTTATCAAATACCAACCAAATCATAAGGATGTCCCTTATGCAATGTATATGATTGCAATATGCTATTATGATCAAATTTCTCCAATATCAAGGGATCAAAAAATGACTGAACAAGCTCTTATCCAAATGGAAAAATTAAAAACAGCATTCCCAGATTCTAAATATACAAAGGATATTCTTCCAAAAATCCGTATTGCAAAAAATAATTTGGCGGCAAAGGAAATGTATATCGCAAAAAATCTTATGAAAAAGAAAAATATAATAGCAGCCCTTAACCGACTTCAAACAATAATTGCAAAATATGATACAACTTTGTTTGTGGAGGAGGCTTTGTATCGCACAGTTGAAATTTATCTTATTTTAAAAGAGCCAGAGGACGCAAACAATATGCTCCGCTTGTTGGAATATAATTATCCAAATTCAAATTGGACCACATCGGCAAGGAATTTAATTAAGTCATATAATGAAAAAGAAAATAAATAATCTCTTTTCTTTAAAGAAAAGCAAAAGCTATAATATAAAAATTATTTTGTTGACAAAATTGTAAAATTAGTTTAAATTATATCTAATAGTTAATTAAAAAGGGATTAAAAATGTCAATAAACAAAGAAAAATCAATGAATTATATACTAAGTGCTATTGTGCTTTGCATTGCGATTTTTATTATAAATAAGCTTGCTTTTAAATTTTGGCGATTTGATATTTTCAATTTAAAGCATTACAGCTATTTTGCTAAATATGTAATAAGTGGTAGAATTTTAAAATCTCCTAAATACCTTGCTTTTTTAAGTGTTATTATTGGAAGTATTTTAATCACCTATATCTTTATTATAGAATCCCTTCAATTTGATTTTAAAAAATACTTTGCAAAAGAAGATAAAAAGCAAGATGTTCCCGTTAAAGAAGAGGTAAAAGAGGTTGTAAAAGAAGAAGAAAATACCCCTGTTAAAAATATAGAAGATGAAAGAATTACTCGTTATAATATTTACAATAATCCTGAACGTATAAGTGAGGCAGATATTGTTCGTGAAACTCCTCAACCTAAACATATTATTGAGGAAGAACCTGCCCCTTCAAATGCTATTGATGAAGAAAAAGAGCGTGAAAAACTTCAATCAAAGATAAAGGAAGTTATGGAACGTCTTAAAAATAAAAACTCAGATGAAGAGGAGAAAACCGAAAAAAGAATCTTAACTCCTGCTCAATTTGATACAGTTAAGAAAGAATCTGATATGAATTTCAAAAATATAACTTCTGAACAAAATGAAATAATGGAAGGAATCCTTGTCGGTGCTGGATTTAAATTATTAAGTGAAATAAGAATTGGTAAAACTGGAATTGACTACCTTGGAGTATCAAAATCTGGAATTTCCATAATACAACTTGATACAACCAATGGAAATTGGATGGCATCAGAAGATGATGTAGGCAACATTATGCCTGTATGGTTTTCAGAGGATAAACAAAAGATTTCTCCTGTTGCAAGAGCAATAGAGGCGAGAAACATTGTTTCTGATTTAATAAAGGGAAAAGTTGATTTGCCTGTGAAATCTTATGTCTGTCTTGCAAACAGTGGCATTATGAATTATTTTGATATATCCGATAAATGGGATGAAGATGGAATTGAGGTTTTAAAGCTTCCTTCAAATTCTTCATTTGAGGATATAGATAATATTAATGAAAAATTTACTCCATCAAGTGAGGAAGAAATTGATGAAGAAACAATGAATAAATTAATTGAAATATTGGAAAAAGCAGAGCTTCCAGAATAATTTTTCATAAGTAAACTGTCCTATTTATATACAAATTTAGAATTGTAAATAATCTTTCTTTACTTTTTCTAATTTATTTTATATATTTATATGCATGTATTTTTTTATATAACAAAATTTAACAAACAAAGGAAATATAAATGTTTAAAAAAAGAAAAGATATAAATGAACTTGTAAACGAACTTGTTGGATTATTAAATCAACACAATCTTTCTGAAATTGAATACGAAAGAAATGGTTCAAGAATTAAAATTTCAAATTCAAAAGGTGGAGCAATCATTGCTGGTGGAGTAGTTCCTTCATCAAATGCTTCTGTTTCTGCTCCTTCTTCAAATGTATCTGCTCCTGCAAAGGAAGATTATTCAAATGCATTAAAATCACCTATGGTTGGTGTTGTTTATATGGCTCCAGAACCAAATGCTAAACCATTTGTTGTAGAAGGACAATCAGTTAAAAAAGGTGATACCCTTTGCTTAATTGAAGCAATGAAAACTTTCAATCCTGTAAAGGCAACAGCAGATGGTGTTGTTAAAAAAATCCTTATTAAAAATTCTGAAACTGTTGAATATGAACAACCTTTATTCGTAATTGAATAGGAAAGGAACATTATGTTTAAGAAAATCTTAATCGCAAATCGTGGAGAGATTGCCCTTCGCATAATTCGTGCTTGTCGCGAAATGGGTATTAAAACCGTAGCTGTTCATTCTACTGCTGATGTTGATGCTATGTATGTAAAAATGGCAGATGAATCTGTTTGTATTGGACCTGCTTCCTCTGCGGAATCATACCTTAATAAATCAGCAATTATTTCTGCGGCGGTGGTAACCAATGCGGATGCGGTTCACCCTGGATACGGTTTCTTATCTGAAAATGCCGAATTTGCTGAAATGTTAGAGGCTCACGGTATTGAATTTATCGGACCTACACCTGAACACATCAAAAAAATGGGTGATAAGGTTGAGGCAAAAAGAACTGCCATAGAATCAGGTATTCCAGTTGTCCCAGGAAGTGATGGTGCTTTGGATAATATAAACGATGCAATTAAAACTGCAAAAAAAATTGGGTATCCAGTTATTATAAAGGCTGCTTCTGGTGGTGGTGGTCGTGGTATGAAAATCGCCTTTAATGAAGACGAATTGAAAGCTCAATACCCTATTGCAAAGGCCGAGGCAAAATCAGCTTTCGGTGATGAACGTGTTTATATGGAAAAATATCTTGTAAATCCAAAACACATTGAAATTCAAGTTTTAGGAGATAAGTTTGGTAATGTTGTAACCCTTGGTGAACGTGATTGTTCTTGCCAAAGAAAGAATCAAAAACTTATTGAAGAAGCTCCTGCAACAATACTTACCAAAAAAGAAAGCACTGATATACAAGCAATTGTCAGAAATGCTATGGCAAAAATGGGTTATCGTGGTGTTGGAACTATTGAGTTTTTATTTGAAAATGGCAAGTTCTATTTTATGGAAATGAATACTCGTCTTCAAGTTGAACATCCTGTTACTGAACAAGTTTTCGGTGTTGATTTAGTTCGTGAACAAATTCGTGTTGCACAAGGTGAAAAACTTGGCTTTACTCAAGAAGATATAAAACCAAATGGTCATGCGATTGAATGTCGTATTAATGCCGAAGATCCAGAAACATTTATACCTTTCCCTGGAACTGTGAAATATTATCATGCCCCAGGTGGACTTGGTGTTCGTGTTGACAGTGGCCTTTACAGCGGATATAAAATTCCATCATGTTATGACAGTATGATTGCGAAAATCATTGTATTTGCTCCTACAAGAAAGGATGCAATTATAAGAATGCATCATGCTTTAAATGAGTTTGTTATTGATGGAGTAAAAACTTCTATTCCTTTATCACAAAAAATTCTTGCACAAGAGGATTTTAAGAAGGGAACTTATCCAATTCATTGGTTAGAGGATTTTATTAAATCTGAAAGGGCTGAAAAAGAAGAAGCTGAAAACCAAGAGGAAAAAAAGGAAGTTAAAAAATCCAAAACAAAATCAAAAAAGAAAAAATAAAAACTCCCCTCCAATCAGAGGGGAATTTTTTTATTTTTGGTTTGCTTTTTGAATTAAATTAAGGTTTAAGTCAATAACATTTTTATTTGCATAAATTATATAATCTGGATTAAATTCTTCATTTGGATATATCACTGTATATCTGCCTAAATTTTCGGTATCTTTACTTATAAAAGTTCTTCCTTTTACATCTATTAAATCATGACTTTTTACCTTAACTGAATCAACTTTAAATTGAAATATATGAGAGGCGAAAAGATGTTTTCTAACTATGTCTTTAATTTCATCTTTGTCAGTTGTCTTTTTTTTAATAGTTCTTTCAATAGAACCACTATTAAAATGATGAGTTTCTTTAAATGTTATATCATAAAGTTTTTTATTTTTTTTCAATTCTTTTATCCTTTTTTTATCTTTTCCTAACAATAAAGTCGTCAATTTGATAGATGCTTTCAAGGTTTAAATTTTTACCTTTAAGATTTTTAAATTGAATCCTTGAACCTTCTTTCATATTTTCAGTATATGGAACATATTTTCCTTTTTTACTTATTTTTATTACTTTTTCAATAGTATCTTTGTTGCCGTCGGTATCTATTGAAAATGTATATGCCCCGTTTGTTTCGTTTTTTTCAACCACTGTTCCAGTAGTTAAAGGTAATTCATTATATCTTTTTTCTTCTTCGTTATAGTCAAGTATAGCCTTTCTTAATGGTAAACCTATCAACATTACACTAATAATTAATGTTGCTATCGGTCCAAATGTATCTAGATATATTCCATCTATTTTCATTTTAATTTCCTTTTTTCATTTGTGTTTTATATTATAAACAAAAAGAAACAACAGTCAATATAAATTAAGGGAATAAAAAAAAGCCCTCCGAAGAGGGCTCTTTAAGATATTTCAAGCAATTAGATTGTTTTTGAAATTGCAACTGCTGTATCAAGCATACGGTTGGAGAATCCCCATTCGTTATCATACCATGAAACGATACGAACAAAGTTTCCTTCCATAACTTTTGTTTCTCTTACTTCAAAAGTTGATGATGCAGGGTTGTGTATGAAATCAGATGAAACCAATGCTTCGTTATTTACGCAAAGGATTCCTTTATACCTATCTGACTTTGATGCTTCAATAATTGCATTATTGATTTCATCAACAGTTACATTTCTTTTTACAACGAATTTGAAGTCAACAAGTGAAACATCAGGTGTTGGAACACGGATTGATGCACCGTCAAGTTTACCATCAAGTTCTGGGATAACAAGACCGATAGCCTTTGCCGCACCAGTTGTTGTAGGAATGATATTTTGAGCAGCAGCACGTGAACGGAAAAGGTTGCCCTTTAAATCTCTATCAAGTGTTACTTGGTCGCCAGTATATGAGTGAATTGTTGTCATATAACCATGTTCAATACCAAAGTTTCTGTGTAATACTTCTACAACAGGAGCCAAGCAGTTTGTTGTGCAAGATGCGTTTGAGAAAACTCTCATATCACTTGTGATTTTGTCTTGGTTAACACCGTAAACAACTGTTAAATCAGCACCCTTTGCAGGAGCAGAAACGAGAACTCTTTTTGCACCAGCATCCAAGTGAACTTGAGCTTTTTCACGTTCTGTGAAAATACCTGTGCATTCAAAAACTATATCAATATCCAAATCTTTCCATGGATATTCCTTTGGATCACGGATAGCGAACATTTTTGCCTTTTGATTTCCAGCAATAAGCACACCGTTTTCAAGTTTTGCTTCTACTGGAAGTCTTCCATGAACAGTATCATATTTTAGAAGATGTAGTGAAGATTCAGGGCTTGCCAAATCATTGATAGCCACAACTTCAACATCATTTCTTCCACTTTCAATTAATGCACGGAAAGTCATTCTTCCGATACGGCCAAAACCATTTATTGCTACTTTTACAGCCATTTTATAATCCTTTCGTTTAGTTTGTTTATATCAAAGTAGTTGATGTAAATATTATACTATTTTAAAACATAAGTGCAAGAGGAATTTTTTTTATGATATATTTTTATTGACATTTGCTTTTTTTTGTTTATATTAATGAAGATTAGTTTAACTTAACAAAAAAATAGGTAAAAAAATGAAAAACCAAATAATCGCACCACTAATTCTTTGTGGACTATTGATAAGCATACCAGTTTCAATGATTAACAATTATAATAAAAAAGAAGAAAAAAAATATAAGGAATTACCTTTTACTACTGGAACAGTAGTTGAGAAGATAGATATAAACACACAAAATCCAAAAACAATGTTTTTAGTAGATACCGATGGCAACAAAGATACTATTGAAAAAGAGATGACTATAAGAAAAGATTCTTTGGAAAATATTGCAATTATTAATGCTATAAATAAAGATTCAAAAATAAAATTCAAAGATAAGTTTGAAGATTCAAGTTTTTTACGATTAAAAGATATTTATCAAATTAATGATTTTACTGTTAAGCAAAGATAAAAATAAGCCCCTTGATTGTAGGGGCTGTTTTTTTAGAGAAAACAAAACTATGAAAAATAATTGCAACAATTTATAAGATATCCAGTCTTAATTGTCCATCCCCCTTACCCCCCCCCCTATGGGGATGGACCAAAGACTGTCGTCTTTGAAAATTAAGGAAGATATAAAAAAACTCCCAAAACGGGAGGTAATTTCTACTTCAAAGAATCTTCACACTTTTCCGCCACGTCAACATTTTTTGCCAGTTTATTAAGAGTCATTGCACCAAGCACTATACCACTGGCACTTGTTCCTGTCGCAATTCCTGCACTTATATTTGCGGTTATATTCAAAGCCTTTGCATTCAATCTTCCTTCTTCCGTAGATTTCGCATTTTCCTTTGTCTTTTTATTATTTGCCACAGCAGAAGTGATAGTTCCAACCGTTCCAGCCACAGCTCCAACACCTCCTACAACAGCAGAGGCAACCATTACTCCTTTAATTTCTTTGATGTTGGCAGTATCAAAACCACTGCAAGATTTAACTATGTTTTGATAGGTTGAAAGGTCGGTGTCAATCTTCTCCGCCACGGCATTATTTACACTGGATTTAAGAGTAGTGATAGACCTATCGCAATCCTTCATTTTTTCCATAAGGTCATCAAGTTTTTTTGCACTGATACCAGAGGTAATTGTGGAGGTTGTAGAAGTTGCAATACTTCCCGCCATAAGCCCAGTCCGAAGATTACCGAGAGTTTGAGAGGTGGCATTAAGTTTTTCATTATCTTGTTTTAATTCCTTTATTTCTTTTTTAGTTAATGCTCTATCCTTCAATGTATTGAGAGTTTCTGTATCTGTCATTATCATTTCTGTTTGTATTAAATCTCTTTGCTCTTTTATAGCTTCTACATTGCGTAAACCAAATTCATTACCATATGAACTTGATGAAAGTAATACAGCTTTTCCTGTTGTATAATTCCCGTTTTTATATTTATTTATATATGAATCAACATCAGTAAAGGTTTCTTCTGGATATTTTACTTTTTCAATTTGGGAATCTGTTAATGTTGGACTATTTTCCACAATCTTATTAGTCATACCAGGGAGATTAAAACCTTCTGTAATATAAATATGGTCATGTAAAGAATTTATGTTTAAAATATTTGATGTAAATGATAAAGAAGCATCACCAAATCCATTGTAAGTATATTGACGCATTGTTTTTGTAGATCTTATATAATTATTACCTCCAAATAATTCTGAAATTTTATCTCCAGCATTTATATATGTTGTATCTAGTCGCTTAATTTCATCATGAAGTATTTGAGCTTCTTCTATTAAATTATCACAACTTATACTTATATTTTTTTCAAAAGCTATAAGTTTAGATCGTATATCTAGCCATTCATTTTTTTCTTCTTCACTTAGCTCTTCTGTATGAATTTGTATGTCCCTTATATAAGGATCTTTATTATCTAAATATTTTTTTTTATATCTTTGATATGCTATTTCCAGAAGTTGATCTTTTCTATTAGCAAGTTTTATATATCCTTCATTATTGTTATTAGCTTCGTTATTAGCTTCTAATTGTTTATTAATATCTTCTTTACAAGAGTTATATTCTTTCATCTTTGTATTATATTGTTTATAAAGTTCAGGGACCTCCTTTATTGCTCTTTGTCGTTGAAGAGCAAGTTCTTCTATATTTTCCTTTCTTTTTTTATCAAAGTCATCATTACGATTTTGTTGTTCTTCAATATCTCTTTCTATATTTTTTAATTCATCATTAAGTTGTACTTGTAGCTGTTTTTTTTTAATCTCTTTTTTATTCTCCTCTATCTTCTTATCCTTTACCGATTTCACAATACCGCTTGCCAATGCCCCGCCAGAGGTAAGGGTTCCAACGGCACTTGCTCCAGTTGAAACGCCAGCCAAAACTTGTATGGTTTTTAAATCCTTTACTATACCAATACATGAATTTTTTGCTTTCGCTACATTGTTATTAATGGTTTGCAAGATTTCTTTTTTCTCTTCTTCTGCCTTTTTAATTTCCGCTTCCTGTATTTCCAATAAAGCGTTATTTTCTGTATCAAGAATCGTTATGTTTTCCGCATCTTTAATAGTTGTATCGTTTTGGATAGTTGTTTTTGTAGAATTTTTTTGATTTCGTTTTAAATTTTGCTTTCTTGTATTTCTGATATTTTTAGCCAAGACAAGGTCAGATACACAAAATAAAATTAAACAGAGTATAGAGATTTTTTTGATATAACTCTTTGAATTTATAGAACTATTTACCCCCCCCCATAGGGTGTTTTTTAACCATACTGATACTCCTTTTTTAATTTATTACATAATACCATATTTTAGGATTATATACAAGAGAATAAATTTTTATTATTAAGGATTTTCAACCTTTCTTGAACCAATAATTTTTATTTCATATTCAAGCATTATGCCAAATTTTTCATAAACTGTATATCTTACTTTTTCCGCCAAATCTTCAATATCAGCAGATGTAGCATCACATTCATTTATTATAAAGTTTGCATGCTGTGTAGATATAATCGCACCACCAAGTTTTAATCCCTGACAACCCGCTTCTTTGATAAGCTTCCATGCCGAATAATCAGTCGGATTTTTAAATGTTGAACCAGCCGTCTTTGTATATGTAGGTTGAACAGCATCTTTTTCCCTTAAAATCTTATCCATTTTTTCTTGGATTTTCTTGGAATCACCAACTTCCCCCTTTAATACAACAGAGGTAATTATGTAATTTGGATTAATAGAAGAATCCCTATACACCAAACCACATTCACTTGCTGGGATTATTTTGAGTTCACCATTAAGCTTGTCTATAACCTCAATTTCAACCAAAATATCCTTTATTTCACGCTTAAAACAACCAGCATTTGTGATAACCGCTCCACCAATAGAACCAGGTATTCCAAACAAAAACTCAAATCCCTTTATTTTATTTTCCATTGCAAATTTTGAAATAGCTATATTGGAGGCAAACGCACCACAAACAACCTTGCAATTATCATCATTTGATACATAAACATCATTAAAAGCATCTGATTGAAGCCTTATCGTAATACCATTTAAAACACCATCACGAATAAGTATATTTGAACCAAAACCCAATGTATGTATAGGCATATCCTTTGGCGCATGTTTTAAAAAATCAATTAAATCCTTTTTATCCTTTGGGCTAAAAAATACTTCTGCCTGACCGCCAGTTTTAAACCTAGTAAAATTAGCTAAATTATAATTTACTAATAATTCACCTTTTACTTTTGGTAAATCTTTCATAACTGAATTTTCCATTTTATTTTTTACTTTCAATCAATTTTGGTAATTCATAAATCATATGCTTTATATCACCAGCACCAAATGACACAATTATATCACCATCTCTTAAATTTGACAATATTATATCAACAACTTCTGTAAAATCAGATACTTGATAAACATTTTTTTTGCCACTTTTAGATAAGGCATTATAAAAATCAATGTGATTCTTCATATTTTCTGACGATTCTCCTGCACCAAACACAGGCATACAAATAACAAAATCTGCATTATCAAAACATTTTAAAAAGTCATTAAATAAATCAGTCAGTCTGGAATATCTGTGTGGTTGAAAAATAGCCATAATCCTACCACTTCCTACAACATCACGAGCCATAGCAAGAGTTGTTTCAATTTCCTTTGGGTGATGAGCATAATCATCAAAAATGCGAATACCATTCACATTACCAACCTTTGAAAATCTATGTTTTACCCCTTTGAAATTTGAAAATGCTAAACGAATTTTATCCTCACTGATTCCTAAGAATTTAGAAATAGAAAGTGCGACCAAAGAATTTAAAACATTATGCTTTCCAAACATAGGTATATGAAGGTTTTCTATTCTACTTCCATCTTTGTATACCGCATCAAAATACCCACCATCAATATCAAAATGAATATTTTCAGCCCATACATCAGCATCTTTTGAAAAACCATAAGTAATTATATTTTTCTTTCCTTCAAATTCAGATTTTAACTCCATAACCACAGGATGATCCGCACACATAACAACCAATCCAGAATTTGGAACTCTATTTATATACTCACGAAAATAGTTTTTAAGGTTATCAAAAGTCTTGTAAAATTCCATATGCTCCGCATCAATATTTGTAATAACCGCAATATCCACAGTAAAGTGTTTAAGATTTCCAAATGCTTCACAAGTTTCTGCAACAACCCAATCCCCATCACCAACAAGATTACTTGATGAATAATGAGTAATAATTCCACCGTCAATAACAGTAGGTTTTAGCCCAGCCATATCAAGCAAAGTTCCAACAAATGATGTGGTAGTAGTCTTTCCATGCGTTCCACTTATACCAATGGATTTTTTAAGCCCCATAACAGCTTGAAGCATTACTGCACGTTCAATAATAGGAAGCCCAAGCTCTCTCGCTCTTACCATTTCAACATTATCATCTGGTACAGCAGAGGAAAATACAACAAAATCAGCACCATCTACATTTTCACTTTTATGCCCGATAAAAGTTTTTGCACCAAGATTTGAAAGATGTTGAAGATTTTCGCCATCTGCCTCATTTGAACCTTGAACTTTATATCCCATTTTAAGCAATACTTCGGCAATAGAACTCATTCCAATACCATCAGCACCGATAAAATGAAATACAGATGAAAATGGTACGCTTTTTAAATCAACTTTTGGCAATTTCAATTCCTTTTTACATTTTTTTAAGCAAGCCGTCAATTTCATCAACGATATTTTTGCTTGCATTATTTTTTAATTTAAAGATTTTAGCTTTTTTTGCCATATTTTCAAGTAAATTTTCATTTATCACAAATTTCTTTAATACATTATAAAGGCTTTCTGCGGTAAAATCATCTTGTAAAATAATTTCACCACCACCAACAGATGTAATTTGTTCCGCATTTATAACTTGCTGTCTGTCCTTATGCTTTATCGGAATAAATATAGCAGGTCTTCCAACACTTCCCACTTCTAAAACAGTAGAAGCTCCAGCCCGTCCAATAAATAAATGACATTTTTTAAGAATTTCCGCTGGATTATCAAAAAAGCTCCTTATTTCACATTTTATATTAAACGATTTGTAAAAAGATTTTACTCTATCAATATCATATTGAACTACTTGCTGATAAACAAATAAACGTTTCCTTATTTTTTCATCAAGCATAGCAATAGCCTTTGAAACAATATCGGAAAAAATTTCTGCCCCCTGTGAACCACCCATAACAGCAATTACAAAAGGCACTTTGTCATTAATAGTAGGATAGGGTGTATCAACAATCTTTTTTACTTCATCACGAAGAGGAAGCCCAACAAATTTAACCTTTGCTCCATCTGGTACTTTTTTTGTGTTTTTAAATGATACGGCTACAACATCTGCAAATTTAGAAAGAAATATATTTGCATTTCCCAAAATTGAATCTGCATTGTGTATCAAAGTTTTTTTACCCAAAATTTTACCCCATAAAACCACAGGCACAGAAATATATCCACCCATTCCAATTACAACCTTTGGTCTTATCATCATCATATGGAAAAAAGTTTGCACAAAACCAATTGCAAGTTTTGAAAGACTTCTTATCCTATACCACAAATTTTCACCACTTAATCCGCCCCCAATAATAGTGCGAATTTTTTTAAATTGAGAAGCAAATCTTTTACCTCTTTTATCAGTAATAAGATATACATCATATCCCCTTGCTTCTAATTCTTTTTTTATTTCTGATGCAGGGAACAAATGACCACCTGTGCCACCAGCACCTATAACAATTTTAATTTTTTTATTTTTCATTTTTATCACCTCTACCATTATATTCTTGCAATATTGCAAGCAATAACCCCATACCAAGACAAGAAGAAATAAATGATGATCCACCATAAGAAATAAATGGCAAAGTCATTCCCTTTGTTGGTATAAGCGCCAAATTAGAACAAATATTCACGCAAACCTGAAATGTAAAGTAAGTTGCAATTCCAGTTCCCGCAAAAATCACAAACGGATTTTTCTTTTCTTTTAAAATATTAAATATTCTTATAAGCATCATAAAAAATATTACAAGTAAAATGATAGAAAGCAACGCACCCATTTCCTCCACCATAGCGGAAAAAATAAAATCTGTATGCACATCAGGTATCATCTTTTTCAAATTATTTGTATGACTTCCAAAAAGTCCAGCTTCCTTAATTGTCTGTAAAGCCTTATCTATTTGATAATGATCCTTATTACCACTTTTATCTAAAAATTGATTTATACGATTATAAAAGTGTGGCAAAGTAAAATACGCTGTGAATAGCACAGAAACGCCAAGCCCAACTAACCCAAAAATCCATTTCCAAGCAAGTCCAGCAACAAAAACTTCCGCAACGAATATCATACAAAAAGTTGTAAGCATACCAATATCAGGTTGAAAAAATAAAACTCCAGCAACAGCTACCATTACTCCAATTAAAAGTAATATATTGTTCTTCATTCTTTTTTTATCATCAAGGACTTGAAATTCCTTAATCCTAATAAGGATAAGAGCAATTACAATCGCAAATATAGGCTTTAAAATTTCAGATGGTTGTAATGATACTCCTAATCTTAACCATCTGTGCGCTCCCTTTATCGGCGGAAAAAAGAAAGTTGCAATAAGACATATAAACAACACTAAAAATCCAATAATAGACAGCCTTTTAATATTTCTAATTGATAAAAACGAAGACGAAAGTAATACTGCAATCCCAATGCCGACATAACCCAAATATTTATTTATGTAATAATAGCTGTTAAGTCGTCCTCTTATCGCAGAATATGGACTTGCTGCAAAGATCATAAAAACACCAATACCAATCAAAAATAATGTTTCAATGAATATAGCCTTGTCCAAGCTAAACCACCATTTTGCAAGTCTACTTTTATCAGTCCGTTGAATAAACATATCTATCCCAATTTGTTTTTATATTTCAAAATAATATTTCCAACTATTGTTTTAAAATGTTCCCCTCTTGCTTCAAAAGATTTATATTGATCAAACGAAGCACAAGCAGGCGAAAGTATAATAACAGGCTTTTTTACCTTTCCCTTTTTCAAATCACGAATTGCAAGTTTAAAAGCCTTAATCACAGCCTTATCTAACTTATGACATTTGTATGATGGAAGAAGTTTTTTTGTTTGATTATAAAACTCCTTTTCACATTCACCAATGGTAAAAATTCGCTTTATATTTCCATTTGAAAGTTGAGGAAGCAAAATATCAATTCCTCCTTCTTTCTTCCTTCCACCAATAATCCAATACACATCATTAAGAGATGAAATCGCATATTGTGTAGCCTCAGCATTAGTAGCCTTTGAGTCATTTATAAATTCAACAGAGGCAAAATCAGCAACCTTTTCAACTCTGTGTTCCAAAGGTGTAAATGTCTTTATCGCATTAAGTATTTTTGATGTTGCAATACCAACACGCTTTGCCACTGCAAAACTTACAACTATGTTTTGCCAATTATGTTTACCCTTTAAATTAGAAAGAGTTTTAAGGTCAAATAATTCCTTCTTTTCACCCTTTGTATTATCAATCAAAATCCCAGCCGAATTTACATAATATCCGTCAACCTTTCTGTTAAATGAAACAGGTATATTATGCACAGATGAAGAGGATTCTTTTTGAAGTTCATTGAAAATCTTCTTTGTATATTCATCATCAACCGCAATCACATTTGAAGCATTTTTCTTTGAAACTCTGTTAAAGATTCGTTTTTTTACATTAACATATCCATCCATTCCATTATGACGACTTAAATGGTCAGGAGTTATATTTAAAAGAGTCGATATATCAAAATCAATAGATGGAGAAAGCTCCACTTGATAACTTGACATTTCAAAAACATACCAACCATCATTACCCAACACAGGCAAATCAAACACAGGTATTCCAAAATTTCCACCAATAGCAGTAGGTATACCATTTTCCTTTAATATATGATATACCAAAGCTGTTGTCGTTGATTTTCCATTTGTTCCAGTTATTCCTATATAGTGAGCATCTTTATATGTTGAAACAAATAATTCTATATCATCAAGGATTTTAACACCTGCATCTTTTGCCTTTTGTGCAATAGGATGAGGAGCAGGGTATGTATGAGGTATCCCAGGACTTATTACCAAAAATTCCACATTTGAAAAATCAACATTCATTAAATTTTGAATTGTTGCTCCAAACGAAGCCGCTTGTCTTTGTAATTCTTCTTTGTTATCCCAAGCAATCACGTGAATCCCACGTTGCTTTAATTCTCTAACAACTGCCATACCACTTTTTCCAAGCCCGAATACAGCAACTGTTTTATTAAGTAAATTATTTATCATTATTTTACGCCTCTATCTAATTTTAAGTGATGATAAAGCAATAAGAGCAAGTATTATAGAAATAATCCAAAATCTTAAAACCACTGTTTGTTCACTCCAACCTTTAAGTTCAAAGTGATGATGAATAGGTGCCATTTTGAAAATTCCTTTTCCTCTTAATCTAAATGATGCAAGTTGCAACATTACGGAAATTGCTTCTACAACAAAAATTGCACCACAAATAAGAAGTAAAAATTCACTCTTTGTAATAACACTTATCACACCCAAAGAAGAACCTATTGCAAGCGAGCCAACATCACCCATAAATATTTTTGCTGGATAAGCATTAAACCATAAAAAGCCCAATACAGCACCAATCAAACTTCCTATAAACACAGTAATCTCACCAGCCCCTGGTACATAAGGAAGGAATAGATAAAGTGAGAAATCAGCCCTTCCAATTAAATAAGATACAACTAAAAATACGACAAGCGAGCTAAGTATAATCATACTTGCAAGTCCATCAATACCATCGGTTAAATTTACCGCATTTGATGTTCCAACAATAACAACTGCAACAAAAATAAAATATAAAATTCCAATATCCCAAAGAATATTTTTGAAAAATGGAACAGTTATTGCAGTTTTAAATTCGTATGGCATCAACGAATAAATTCCATAACACGCAATACCACTTAATATAAATTGTAAAACAAGTCTTAACTTTGCGGATAATCCACGATACGCATTTCCATGAACAACCTTAAAGTAATCATCAATAAAGCCAATAAGCCCGAATGAAATCATTGTGAAAAGCACAATCCATACATACCCATTTTTCAAATTACACCACAAAAGAGTTGATACAAGTATTGCACAAATCATCAACACACCACCCATAGTAGGTGTCCCTTGTTTTTTCAAATGAGATTGAGGTCCCTCTTTTCTTATTGGTTGAGCAAATCTATTTTTAATAAAATTAATAAATTTTGTTCCGAACATTAAGTAAATAAAAAGTGATGTTAAAAGCGCAGCACCTGTTCTGAAAGTGATATATCTGAATATATTAAAAATACCGTCCCATTGACTTACTAAATTATAAAACATTTTACGATTCCTTTTGTTTTTTTTAGGTTGATTTATTATAACATAAAATATCCTTTTTTTCAAAAGTTTTTTAAATACTTTTTAAGCTTATGATTTTATTTATTATTTTTAATTAAGATTTAACTTTGGTATTATATCTTCTATAATTTTGGCTGACACAGGAACGGTGGTGCAAGCGGACGTTATACAACCATTATTATTTGCTTCATCAAGCATTATAAGCATAGTATATTTTGGATCTTCTATTGGAAAAATTGAAACAAAAAATGTCCTTAAAATTTTATCGTTATACTTTCCATCAATAAGTTTTAAAGCAGTTCCAGTCTTTCCACCCGCCTTTATACTTTTAAGATTCGCTTTAACACCTGTTCCATCTGTAATAACAAGCCTCATCAATTTTTTAATTTCTTCTGATGTATGACTGTTTACAACTTGATACGATTTTAACATTTTATTTTTATCCCGTTTTATAAGTGTAGGATTAACATACATTCCATCATTTATAATCGCATTAACCGCGGCAATTGTATGAAGAAGACTTATTGAAATACCATATCCATACGCAGATGTCGCATTAACATTATCATTCCATTTTTTTGGAAACAAAGGAAATCCCTTTTCTGGAAGTTCAAATTTCATTTTTGAAAAGAAACCAAGCCTTTTAAAAAAGTTTGTTTGCCTGTCTGCTCCTAATTCCATCGCAATCATAGCAGATGCAATATTAGAGGAGTAAATAAACGCCTCTTCTATATTTATTTTCCATTTTTTAGGATGGGAATCTTTCACCCTAAAATTACCAATCATAAATGGTTTTGATACATCAAAAAGTTTATCCTTTGGATAGTTATTTTCAAATGCCAACGCAGTATTAAAAATTTTCATCACAGAACCAATTTCATACACATCAAGAGTTATATGATTGTTATAAAGAGGACTTGAAATAAGTTTTTTAGCATCATTATTATGAAAATCAGGAAGAGATACCATTCCCAATACTTCACCAGTTTTCACGTCCATAACAATTCCAGCCGCACTTTTTGCCTTAAATTGTTTCATTACATTTATCAAGTTTTGTCTTATCGCATCTTGAATATATATATCAACGGAAAGTACAATAGGATTTTTAGAATTTGTTAATTTATTGTCATCAATATATTTTTCAATTCCACTTGTTCCTTTGTTATCAATATCAATATTTCCAATTATATGAGTAAATAAATTGCTTTGAGGATAAAATCTGTAATCTGTTTCTTTTACTCCTAACGCAGGCTCTCCTATCATAAGAAGCTTTTCACGTTCTGATGGCGAAATTTTTCTATCAAGATAGGAAAACTTCTTATCCGATTTAATTTTTTTTAACACATCTTCATATTTTAAATCTGGTAAAATTTTTACTAATTCTTTTGCTGTTCTTTCAGGATAAATAATTTTATGTGGTTCAACATATAAATCCAATGTCGGAAGATTCACCGCCAATAATTCACCGTTTCTATCTGTTATATCAGGTCGTGAAAAATTTCTGATATTTGAAAAGTTATTATTTGCTTTTTTATTAAGGAAAGAAAAATTAATACTTAAAAACAAAGTCCTACATATAATAATTGCGAATATAAAATAAATAAAAAATAAAATACAATTAAGCCTGTTTGTAATAATATTTTTTTTGCGTTTTATTTTTATCCAATCCAAAGGAATATCCATACCAAAATTAAAATTATTTTTTGATATAGATATATTATTAAGATGTTTTTTCAAAGCCCTTTTCATATTATTTACTCAAACAAAGGATTAATAGGTATATCCACAATCCTTATAAAATCATTTTTATTTATATTATGATAATTTTTAAGGTATTTATTTGATAAAGGTTTTATCTTTGAGATAGATGTAAGATGGGAAATCTCCGTTTCCAAAACCCTTATTTCAACATCTGAATTTTTAATCATTTCTTCCAATTTTGAAATTTCATTTTGTAAATCATTTATACGATATTGCAATCTGGAAGAATATATCCCAAGGGATAAAATAATAATACCAGTAAATATTATAATTGCTTTGTTCAACTTTCCTCCAAATATAAACTAAATTTTTTGCACCGCCCGAAGCTTTGCAGATCTAGCTCTCGGATTATCGGTAATTTCTTTTATATCTGGTATTATAACATTTTTTAACAGATTCTTAAAGTGTATTTTCTCATTATTTTCATTTTTATTTATATCAGGCAAATATCTTGAAGTAGATTGATTTGAAAAAGTATTTTCTTTAATAAAATTCTTAACAATTCTGTCTTCAAGAGAATGAAAATCAACAACAACTAATCTTCCACCACTTTTAAGTATTTCATAACTGTCATTTAATACTTTTGAAAGTTCACCAAGCTCATCATTTACAAAAATTCTAAGAGCCTGAAATATCCGAGGAATAATTTTACTTGCTTGCCATTCTCCAAACATAGCCTTTATTAAATCAGTCAAATCAAAAGAAGTCCGAAATGGCTTATTAAGTCGCACATTAACAATCCTTTTTGCAATAGCACGGGAACGAGGCTCTTCCCCATATTTATAAAATATATCAGAAAGTTCTTCCTCTGAAAAATTATTTAAAACTTCCTCCGCATCAAATTCATTTTTTCCCATAGTCATAGAAAGTGGAGAGTCCATACGAAAAGAAAACCCCCTTTCTGCATTATCAATTTGCATAGACGATATTCCAATATCAAGCATTAAACCGTCAACTTGAGCTATATCATTTTCCTGCATAGTTTTTAAAATATTTGAAAAAGTATCTTGAAAAAATGTAAATCTTTCATGATATTTTTCCTTAAACTCTTCTACCTTAGGAAGAACATTTTCATCTCTGTCAAAAGCAATAACTTTACAATTACATTTATCAAGAATGGCCTTTGTATACCCGCCATTTCCAAATGTCCCATCAATATACACCCCTCCATCAATCGGAGCAATGTTTTCAATCACTTCATTAAGTAGCACTGATATATGGGGATTATCTGTTGACATTTTTAATCCTTTTTAAATGAAAGAGAAGGACGAGTTTTTGATGCCTTATTTCTAACATTTTCCTGAGCCTTATAAAAATCAACTTCATTCCATATTTGAAAAGTTTTACCACGTCCAACGAACAAAGCCTTATCCTTAATTCCCGCAAATTCCAATAAATCAGAAGGGATTACAATTCTTCCAGTAATATCAAAGGCAAGTTGCCTTGCATCAGAAAATATAAGGGAATTAAGATTTTGATTTTCTTCACCAAATAAATCAAGATTATCAGTCGCATCCGCCATTTGTTCCATACGGGACATAGTGAAACCTTCTATACATTTATCAGTAAAGGAATGGAATAGAATAACACCTTGAAAATCATCACCTTTAAGAACATTACGGAAATCCGAAGGCACGCTTACACGTCCCTTGCTATCCACTTTATTTTCAATAGTTCCTAAAAATAATGCCATTTTTTATCCTTATTTTGAGTCCAGCATAGTATGGTTTTTTATGGTTGTCAATGACAAAAATATATTTTTAAATGGTAAAACTTGCCTAAATATGATTTTTTCACTTAAAAATGAACTTTTATTAAATAAAAATGAAAATAAATTATTTTTTTACTTGACAATAGAATCGGAATGATTCATAAATAAGTTATGGCGTAAAAATAAAAAGCAAAAAGGAGAGCAACGATGGAAAGTAAAAATAAAACAGTTTTGATGACGGTGATTGATACTATTTTGGAAGAGGTTGTATGGGTAAATAAAAGCGGAGAAACTATTTCATTAAAGGATGCTTTGGCAAAAAATATTCACGAAGGCAACCTTGGAAATATTGAATCTCTTGATAGAAGCGATTTAATCGGTGCATACACATCTTTTCAAATAAAAAGACAATCTTTTGCTGAAAATACAAAAAATATGACCGATAAAGAAATTTCAGATAAAATTAAGCTTTATATCTTTGAAGATACTCGTGAACAAATGATTTTACTTGAAAAAGAATTAGATATAAAAACAAAAGAAAGAAAATCTGCCTAAGTTTTGGTCGCAATCCAAGGAAAAAGTCCCCTTTTTATGAAAGGGGATTTTCTTCATATTGATTTTTACATTGTCTTATATGAAAATATATTGTGTTAACAACAAAGGAGGTAAAAATGAAGACTAGCTTAAAAACAATAGCTTTAGTATTATTGGCAACCGCTGCTTGCAGTAATAATAATACAACAACTACAACTACTACTACCACAAGAACAAGATCAATAGAAGGTAGTACAAAAACAACTACTAAATCAGTAAGAAGACCTATGAAAATTTACGAAGAAAAAATCACAGCCGTTCAATGTGATCCTTCTGTAAAAGGTGATTTTACCTATTGTGATTTAAAAGGTGAAGAAATTACTGGTATAGTTAAATTTGAAAATGGAAGCTATGTATATTATGAAAACGGCGCAGAAGTAGACGGCGTTGCAGTTTATCCAAATAAACAAGTCCGCACATATCACAACAGAAGCAGAGATGATAAAACTTACACAATAGTAAATTACTATTCTGATGGAAGTATCGCTTCTATTGATATAGCAGATAAAGAAAAAGGTCGTGAAAGCGCACAATATACAAAAGGTTCAGTATATAACGCTCCACAACAACAAGAAAAAATAGATAAATTTACAGAAGTTGTTGAGGAAAATAACTAATATTCATATCTTTTCCTGTATTAAAAATCCCTCATTAAGAGGGATTTTTTTTAAATTCTTATTTTTGTTTCAAATAAATCAGGTAAATCATTTTCATAAAGTATTACATCACCTTTTTTCGCATTCTTTGTCGTCCAAGCCAATGCCTCTTTAAAACTTCCAACCAAAATAAGTTGTTGATTTTTATTCATAGAATTTTTAAATGTATCTACAAAATCCTTTATCCTTTCTGGCACAACCGCAATCACAATATCACATTTCAAAAGAGCCTCCTTTGCAACCCTTATATGATGTTCCTTATGTTTTTTGCCAAGCTCTACCATCCCTGGGGTAATAAGTATCGCACGCCCATTGTTTGCCAAAGTCCTAAGTGTGTTAAGTGCAGATACAAAACCATCAACATTTGAATTAAATCCATCATCAATAATAGTAATACCATTAGGTTGTTTTTTAACCTCTAACCTGTGTTCAACTTGCTTTAATGTTTTAAGACTTGCAATAATAGTATCAGTTGGAATCCCAAGCTTAAACGCCAAAATTATTGCCATAGATATATTATTTGCTTGATGAAGTCCAAATATAGGAGCCTCTATCTTATAATTTTTTCCACCAAAGGATAATACAAAATTAACCCCATTAATATCTTGTTTTATATTTGAAATTTTATAGGTATTTTTGTTTTCCACAGTATCCGATAGGAAAATTAAGTTTGCCATATCTGGAATAAATTTTTTATCAACTTGCAAAGTATTTATAACCGACACACCGTTATTTGAATTTACAGATTTTATCAAATCCATTTTTTCCTTTGCCAAACTTTCCTGATTTTTAAAATTTGCAAAATGAGCAAATCCCACAGCTGTAAGTATTCCAAATTTTGGTTTTATAAGAGAACAAATTTTCTTAATTTTACCCTTTGCCGAAGTTCCAACTTCCACAATAAAATATTTATGATTTTTTTTCAAATCAGACCTTATTACCTGTGTAATTCCCATCAATGTATTTATACTTCTTGCAGTAGTCAAGGTCGGTGCAACCGATGATACAATATGATGAAGTATATTCTTTGTTGATGTCTTTCCAAACGAACCAGTAATTCCAATTACTATTGGATTAACCTCATTTAAACGTTTTTCTGCCTCTTTTACATATTTATGCCTTACAAGCAATTCAAATGGCTTTAAAAGTATATTTGAAACAATAAGCATAAATGGAATTACCTGTATCAAAAGAAGTAAATATCCAACATCTTCACATAAACAATAATTTTTTAATGTGTGTAAAGTATAAAATATAATTCCAGCCAAAACAGCATCTATTATAATTGATAAATAAAGGATTCGTTTAGCCCTTAATGTTAATACCAATTTCTTTTTTGATGTTGCTGACATAGGATTAATTTGAATAAACGCAAATATTAAAAATATTAGGGATAAAACACTCATATCAATAATATAATTTTTATATCCAACAGAAAGCACAGTATATAAAAACACTACAACAGTTAGATACTTATCAATCAACTGTAATTTATGAAAAATAAATTTAAAAAAGTTTTTGTTTTCATATCCTTCCTGTTGTAAAAAATGAAGAGATAATAAACTCCTCCTATACACAAAAAACATAAATGTAATAAAGGCTATAATAAACATTTTATTCTCCTATATTTTTTAAAATAATAGATGATACTTGAAACTTTCCATCAGTTAAAATTGAATTGTGATCAAATGTTGGAAGTATGAAAAGCTTTGATGAGGTAATCACATTATGAAAAGTTTTTCCAAATTCTGGTGGTGTAGTTCTATCCTTTTCCCCATAAATCAAAATCGTTGGAATATTTATTTTTTTTGCAAGTGGAAGAGAAGAAGTTTTTATTGTCTTTTTAATTATCTCCCTCATAATTGCCTTTGTATTTTTATAATCATCACTTGCAACTTTATTAAAAATTTTTTTATAGATAAAGGTATTTTCAATATTTCCACCAAATGATGAAAAAATCTTTGAAATTATGGAATAAACTTTTTGCAAACTCCACACAGGAATTTTTTTATAAAGATGAACTTTTTTCTTTAACCCAGCTCCCGCAATTATAATAATTTTATCAATAAGTGTTGAATAATTTGCCCCTAAATCAATCGCAATTCGTCCACCAAATGAATGTCCGATAATAATAATTTTATCGTCTTTGTTCTTAATTTCCTTTATAAAATCCGCAATAATAGAGGAATATTCCGAAATGTTAAGCACAGTATCAGGAACAGGACTTTTCCCAAACCCAGGAAGGTCAATCAGATAGCAATCATAATCAGCAAGCATTTTGGAAATAGGTTTAAAATTAAGAAGCGAATGTCCCCAACCATGCAATAAAACAAATTTTGTATGGGAATTTTTTTTACCTTTTATATATTCAAAGTTCAAATTTTCATAAACCATAATAACCTCATAATTAAAAGAATTATATACTATAATGGCAAAAAATACAAAGAAAATCTAAATTGCTTGATTTTTCATAAAAATATTTATATCATAGCAACTGAGGTTTGATGGACGATATTAATTTTATACTGGGTCAGGTTCGGAAGAAAGCAGCCCCTAAACTTAAAATCGGGTCGTCAAAACCTCATTTTTATTTTAAATCAATATCTATAATAGACATATTAAAATCAAATGAAACTTCGTCTTCATCCTCATCACGATATAACGTTCCAATAAATTCATTACCAATATAAACCTCCGCCATATCTGTATCAGATTTAGATGGAACAAGTCTGATATTTTCATTTGAAAATTTATTTTTTAAATAAGTTTCTACTTTTAAAATTTCTTCTTTTGTCATAAAGCACTCCTGTTTATTCAAAATAATTATAAATGATTCTTTTAAATATTACTAGCATAAAAGAATTATTTTTTATATTGTTATTTTAAACGATAATTATTATACTTAAACAAAAAGTAATAAAAGGCATTAATATGAAAATTTTATTTTTAGGTGATGTAGTAGGTAAAAGTGGAAGAAAACAGCTTTTTTCTCTTATTGATACAATTGTATCCAAATTTAAAATAGATTTTACAATTGTAAATGCAGAAAATTCTGCACACGGGTTTGGTATAAATCCTGATATAGCAGACAAATTTTTTATGTATAATATTGATGTTTTAACAACTGGCGATCACATTTGGGATCAAATGACAATCAAACCTTATTTACAGTCGGAAAGCCGTATCCTTCGCCCACTTAATTATAAAAGATATAATGATGGAAACGGATATCATATTTATACAACCCGAAATAATAAAAAGATTTTAGTAATAAATCTTCTCGGCACATTGTTTATGAGAGATGAAATAGAAAATCCTTTCATTACTATGGATAACTTGTTAAAAAATTATAAATTAGGTCAAAATGTTGACACAATATTTGTTGATTTCCATGCGGAGGCAACATCTGAAAAAATGTCTATGGCTCACTTTTTGGATGGACGGGTCAGTGCCGTAATTGGAACCCACACACATATTCCAACTGCGGACAGCCATATTCTTCCAAATGGAACCGCATTCCAATCCGATGCAGGTATGTGTGGCGACTTTATATCCTCAATCGGTATGAAAACAGATGTTTCAATTTCAAGATTTTTAGGTGAGGGCGAACATACCCACCTTACCCCAGCAACGGGGGAAGCAACTCTTTGCGGTGTAATAATTGAAATTGATGATAAAAACGGACTTGCAAAACAAATTGAACCATTAAGAATAGGTGGAATTTTACCTCAAACCCATAAACTATAATGACAAATTCTTATGAAATAAAAAGATTAGTTTTAACAAACTTTCGCTCCTATGATAAATTAAAAATAGATTGCGAAGGAATGAAAAACATTATCATTACTGGTGAAAATGGTGCTGGTAAAACTAATATATTAGAGGCCGTTTCAATGCTTTCAATTTCTGGTCCATTCAGAAAGGCAAAACTTTCACAACTCGGTAAAATTGAAAGCGATAATAAAATCTTTACAATTTCCGCACAACTTCTTACATCAGATGAAAATCATACTTTGGGAATTTCCTATAATTATAAAAACAAAGATGAAATCATTGATGATTTTGAAGAGGTAGTTGAAAAAAGATTAATTGTTGCAAATGAAAATAATATCCAAGCACAGGATTTACAAAACTTCATAAAAATTATTTGGATAACCCCCTTTATGGATAGACTTTTTTCAGAAGCAACCAGTGAACGAAGAAAGTTTTTGGATAACCTTATATCAAACTTTTACCCATTTTATGGAACATCCCTTAATCAATATAATAACCTTTTAAAACAACGTTCCAAAATTTTAAAGGGAAAATCAAAAGATTTAAATTGGCTTTCAAGTATAGAGGAGGAAATAGTCTCTCTTGGTGTAAGTATAGCCGATTTGCGTTTGGAATTTGAAGAAAAATTAAATAAGATTTTAAGCGAGAGGAAAACAAATTTCCCCCATATAAAAATTACAATTACTGGTTTGATAGAGGATAAGCTTCGCACAAATAAAGCCGTGGAGGTAGAAGATTTTTTCAAACAAACTTTAATCGCGAACAGAGAACTTTTTAAATATAATTTTTCCCCACCAGTAGAAGGTATCCATCGCTCCGATTTCACGGCGTATAATATTGATAAAAATATATCCGCAGACCAAACCTCAACTGGCGAACAAAAATGCACAGTCATTTCAATAATACTTGCCTATGCAAACCTTCTTTACCTTTATTTTGATAAATACCCAATTATTTTAATTGATGAGGCTCCCGCCCATCTTGATAATTTAAAATTACAAAGGTTATTTGAGGAACTTGAAAATATCCCAACACAAGTTTGGTTTACTGGCATAATAAAGGACGATTTTGAATTTTTTGATGATAAGAAATCTTTGTTTATCCATATTGAAAACAGTAAAATAAAATAATTCTTTCATAAATCCAAAAAATATGATATACTTTTCTGTATTAGAAGAGGAAAAAATGGCATTTTTAAAAAACGTTTTTGAGGATAGATATCAAGGTGAACATCATAAAGCCGCCCGCTGGCTTATGGTTGCCTATGTCCTTTTTGTGCTTATAATGTGGGCAATTCTTATAATGATTTTTCCTGTATCATATTGGGTAAACAGCGGTTTTGATTGGGCTGTTTTCAGCTCTCCAGAAATGAAAACTTATTTTAGAAAGACCGTTGAATTTAAGGGGTTTTATGTCCCATTTGCTTATTATTATTGGGTATTGGATTTTGTGGCAAGACGAACAACCACAATAATCCCAGCAATTCCACTTATGGCAATACCTGTGCTTTTGGTAATTATAGATAACAAAAACCCTCATGATGTAACATCAACTCCTGATGCTTACTCAAAACATGCTGATGAAGCTATGTTGAAAAAAATGAAGGTATGGGACGGCTTCATTGTTGTCCTTGGTAAATTTAAAAAAAGATTTTTAAAGTTGGGTGAAACATTATCTGTTCTTGTATGTGCTCCACCTGGAACTGGTAAAACCGTAGGTGTCGTTATCCCAACAATTTTTGAATGTGATACAGTAAGTATGATTATCAACGACCCAAAGCCAGAACTTTGTTATATAACAAGTGGCTATCGTGCAAAAATAGGACCAGTCTTTATTATGAATTGGGGAAAGGAAGATGATCCCGAAAATGGCGTCTATTATCCAAGCTGGAATCCTTTGTCCCCAGGAATTATTCCACCCCAAGGTCCAGATAGAGATATGTATATTGACAGTATGGTAAACGTTTTTGTGCAGGATCCTGCAGGTTCTTCTGCCGACCCTCACTGGTCCAAAACTGGACGTAATGCTTTGACTGGACTTATGCAATACATAGTTTCCAAATGTGAACGTGCCACAGCAAGCGATTATTTCTATTCCAAACTTTCAAATAATACTTTCAACGCAAATGATGCGTATATGTTGGAAGGTTATTATATGGATATGAGTGATAATTATGCAATGGGTGCATTAACCCTTCTTCGTGAGGGCAAACTTACAAAGGATAACTATGTCCCAGTTGGAACATGGAGCGAAATTCCAAAAAATTGGGTTGGACGAGAGGCAAGTATCCCAATGCTTCTTGATTGGTTAAACGAAGCCCAAGTTGAAATTTCAGAGGCAATAAGAAAAAGAAAGGAAGAGGGCGATCAAATGGCATCTCTTGCCGACCCTATGAAGGAAATGCTTGAAAATGCAGTGACCGAGGCTCGCCGTTACGGATATGCTCACCGTGCCTCCCTTGAACTTACCCAACTTGCAAATACTCCTGATAAGGAAAGAGGTTCCATATTGTCCACCGCCCTAAGTGGTATTTCAATTTTTAAAAACCAAGCTGTGCGTCAAAGAACTTCACACAGTGATTTTTCATTCAAGGATTTACGTGGAATGGTTGACCCAAGCGATGGCAAAATTAAACCAGTTACAGTTTACCTTTCCGTTAATCAAACCGATGCCCGCGCCCTAAACGTTATTACTGGTGTATTCGTTGAACTTATGTCAAATTACTTTATATCAAATCCACCAGACAAGGTTATAAACAGCAAAACTGGTGAAAAAGTTGGACCTTATCCAATATTATTTGTGCTTGATGAGTTCCCTCAAATGCCAAAACTTAATGCCGTTATTGATGGACCTGCGGTTGGTCGTGGTCAAAAGGTTTCATACCTCCTTATTGCACAAGATTTAGGTCAAATAGAAGCTGGTTATGGTCGCGAACACGTTGAAACCCTAATGTCAACTACTGCTGCAAAAATCCTTCTTACCCAAAATAATGAAAACACAGCAAAAAGATTTTCTGAAATTATGGGTAAACAAAATTTTGCAAAGGTTTCTTATAAGGGAGCTACTGGATTAAATGCATTTAAACGAGATGAAGATTGGAAAATAGATGAAAAAGCTTTATATTCCACATCAAAAATAATGTCATTACCACCAGAAGTTCAACTTGTTATTATGCAGGGTTATCCTCGTTATCCAATAAGGGCAACAAGCCCAAGATATTATAAGGACGACAAGCTCCTTGCAAAATCCAAAATTCCATCCGCACCACCTATACCAAAGTGGTTGCAAACAAAGCATTCTTAAATTTTTATTAAAAATCATTTTACTTTTTCATAAACTATGTTATATTTATTTTCAGATATGACGTATAGTCATATTTAGTATCAAAGATGATACGGGCCTTCAACAGCCTATAATAAACAAGAGTATGATATATTAATAAGATACCCTGCGGTATCTTTTTTTATTTACTCACTTACTGCCCAATCCTTTGTGGTTGGGTAGTCATAGGAATGAAATAGAAGTATATTTTTATACTTTAAATACTATGAGATCATTGTTTATTTGATTGTTGAACTGCCCGGCCACTATCTATGATACGTGGGATTTTTTTTATAAAAAGAAAGGGGAGTGAAAAGCAAATGCGAATGAAAAAATATTTAATATTCTACATTATGGGAATGATGTACAG
>JAAVBN010000021.1 GCA_014803545.1 bacterium
AAGAAGTCCCAATTATCTATATAGAAAACAAAAAATCAAAATACATAATGTTCAAACTGAAAATGTTAAAAAGACAAATTTTATCATTCATTGGATATAAAAAGGAGTATTGGTAAATGAAACAAAATTTAATCGTTGGATGTGGAATAACTGGTATAACATTAGCAAGACGTATTGCCGAAGAAAAACAAGAAAAAGTTTTAATCATAGATAAAAAAAATCATATAGGTGGAAATTGCTATGATTACTATGATGAAGGTATCTGTATACACAAATATGGAACTCACATATTTCACACAGATAATGAAAATGTATGGAACTTTCTATCCACTTTTACAAAATGGCACCCATATATGCATAAAGTAAAAGCAGTAGTTGAAGGCATAGAAATTCCCGTTCCATTTAATATAAATTCCATAGAAATGGTGTTTCCAAGTTCTATGTCAGAAAAACTTCAAACAAAACTTATTGAGAAATTTGGATTTGGGAAAAAAGTTAGCATCCTTGAACTTAAAAAATGTAATGATAAAGATTTGGAAATCCTAGCTAATTATATATATAATAACATATTTTTAAATTATACACTTAAACAATGGGGTGTTAAACCAGAAGATTTAGATCCACTTGTCACAGGTCGTGTTCCAGTATACATAAGCAAAGATAACAGATATTTTCAAAATCGTTTTCAGGGAATTCCTTTAAATGGATATACCGAAATGATGAAAAAAATACTTAATCACCCATTAATAGAAGTTAAACTAAATACAGATTATAAAGACGTAAAAGAATTATTACAATATGATCACATATATTATACAGGAGCAATAGACGAGTATTTCAATTATAAATTTGGGGAACTTCCATACAGAAGTATAAATTTAGATTTTCAAAAATATGACAAAGAATTTTACCAATCAAATTCTGTAATAAACTACCCAAACAATTATTCATTTACTCGGATTGGAGAATATAAATACTTCCTTAATGATAAATCAGATAAAACAATCGTTTCATTTGAATACCCAGAAAAATTTGAAAATGGAAAAAATGAAAGATATTACCCAATAATAAACGAAGAAAACCTATCTTTATATCAAAAATATTTAACCGAAGCACAAAAAGATGAAAGAATAACTTTCCTTGGTCGTCTTGGGGATTACAAATACTATGATATGGATAAGGCAATAGAACGCGTCTTGAATATGGAGATTTAAAATAATGAAGATATTATATTATAACTGGATACAGTTTGATAATAAAGAAAAACAAGGCGGTGGTGTAAATATTTATCAAAAAAATTTGATAGAATATTTAGTCAAAAATACAAACCATGACATCTACTTTTTGAGCTCTGGATGGAAATATAATTCTTTCAAAAAAGAATCTTATATAAAAGAAACAAAAAATATTTTCGAAAATAAATGCAGAACCTTTGAAATTATTAATTCCTCAATTATTGCTCCAGCATTTGCAATATTTATGAATCCTCAAAAATTTGTTGAAGATAATGGTTCATATGAAATGCTCAAAAAATTCATTGAGCAATATGGTCCATTTGATGTTATTCACTTCAATAATATGGAAGGATTGTCTATTAACTCATTCAAAATAAAACAAGATTTTCCAAATACAAAAATTATTTTTTCTATACATAATTACCAACCAATTTGTCCGTTGGTACAGTATTTTCAAAATCATAATAAATGTATTTGTAATGATTTTAATAATGGGGAAGAATGTCTTAAATGTGCAGTATGCCTGCCTAGTAAAAAAGAATATATAAATAGATACAGGAGTTATCTTTATGCAAAAGTTCCAGAAGGTATATTCAAAACTGTTAAACCATTTATAAAAATATATACTAAACTATTTAAGTTTAAAACAAAAGCCTTTACTGGCTCAAAATCTACAATGAAAGCTGAAATGTATGAATTATATAGAAAACACAACATTGAACAGATAAATAAGTATGTAGATAAAGTGCTTGCAGTATCTGATAGGGTTCGAGAAATAATGATAAGCCATGGAGTTAATCCTGAAATTATCAAAACATCTTATATAGGAACAAAGGTTGCAGAAAGTGAACTTGGTCATTCTATTGCACCAATTAATGAAACATTTACTATTTCATATTTGGGTTATGAAAGAATTGATAAGGGGTATTTCTTCTTACTAGATGCATTATCAGAACTGGATGATTCAGTTAAAAGTAAATTAAATATTATACTCGCAGTTGCACATATTCATGAAAAAGAAGCTAGAAAGAAACTAAATGGTTTTAATAGTGTAAAAATATACAATGGTTATAACCATCAACAACTAAAAGAAATTTTAGAACAAGTTAATTTAGGAATCGTACCGGTCTTATGGGAAGATAATTTACCACAAGTTGCAATTGAGATGGTTGCAAATGGCGTGCCAGTATTATGCAGCAGCTTTGGCGGAGCATCTGAATTATGCACCAGTGAGTTGTTTAAATTTGAAGGCGGTAATATTGAATCTTTTAAGGATAAATTATCTGCACTTGTAAATAATCCTAAATTATTAGATGAATACTGGAAAAACCACTGGAAATTAAGAACTATGCCTGAGCATATTAAAGAACTAGAGTTAATCTATGAAGGAAAAGATAAATAAAAAAACGCCTTGATTATTAAAAATTCAAGGCGTAAAAGAACGGGTGAGAATTACCTTTGGGCTTCGGAGTTTACTTTTACAAGTAAATTAAGGTTTTCATCAAGCACATCATTTTTATAAGGAAAGGAATTTAATTCTTTAAGAACATTTATATAAAAATTTTTTAATAGAGAAGCCTTTTTAGGCATACTTTTTTCAAATTCCTCATTTGACATTTTGGTGAAATACAATTTATTTTCATTTTCAAGAAGAATACTTAAAACTTCAAGCAAGCCACCTACATCATAAGCCTTAATATTATATTTTTTCATAATATCTTTTATTTCACCTACTGTTATTACTTTATGTTTTGTAACATCAAATTCAGAATTTTCAATAATGTTAATATTATATCTGACAAGATTTTTATTTCTTGTCCTGAAAATTTTTCCATCAATATTAACTTTTTCATTTTGTTTTACGGTAAATCCACGAACAGGTTCAGGCTTTAAATCTCCGAAAATAGGATCTCTTTTGTTTTTTTGCTCCTGAATAACTTCTTTAATGATTTTTTCAATTCGATTTTTATTTTTTGTTCTTCTTATTTTAAAATCAGTTAAACTAGGAATCTCCATAGTCACTCTCGCCATACTTACAAGAAATTGAATAGTATATATTTTTTCAATTACACCAATATTCATTTTATAACCTTTCATTATCAATTAATACTTAGTATATTTTAGATAAAAAGAAACAGATGTCAAAGGAAAAAAAAGAGACAGCACTATGTGACCGAAGTGAACGTGACACCCCAAGGAGCGGGTGGGCGTCCGCTTGCTGACTGGGAGAAGGGCAGAAAGGAAAATCTTAGTCAGCACAATGGGACCGAAGGTCCTAGCGACTGCCCCTAAAGGGGGCCAAGGGCAGTCGCTTTGCTGACTGGGAAAGTGTTCCAAGAAAAAAATAAAAAATGAGGTAAACAAAATTATAAGAAACTCTTTCAACAATTTGAAAGGTATCAAGTCCGAATTGTCCATCCCCCTTACCCCCCCCCCACACACACGCGGGTGGCTCGTAATACTTTCATCTTTGAAAATTGCGGATATAAAAAAAATCCCCCGACCAGCAGGGGATTTAGTTTTAAAAACTTTCACTATTATTTTGATTTTTCAATAGCAGTTTTCATTTGAGTTTCATCAATATATCCACGGAATAATTGATCACCAACAACGAAAGCAGGAGTTCCTTGGATACCAAGTTTTTCTGCAAGTTGACGAGTTCTTAAAATTTCTTCTTCAACAGCAGGAGAACTCATATCTTTTTCCAATTGAACAACATCAAGACCAGCTTTTTTAGCAAGACCAAGAACGATAGCCTTTATTTTATCATTCATATCTTTTTCAGTTGTTTTTTCATCAACTTCTGGAACTAAACTGTTTTCAAAAAGAGCCTTGTGGAATTCAGCAACTTTTGTAGCATCTTGATTTGCAGCAGCTACAATAGCCCTTCCTGGAATTTGTGAAACAGGGAAAATAGGGAAGCTTTTAAGAACAACTTTTACATCATTCTCACTTGCCAAAACTTCACTTAAAACAGCATTTCCACGTTTACAATATCCACAGTTATAATCATAGAATTCATAAATTACAACTTTACCATCTGCATTTCCAATGATAGGAGCATATTTAGAATCATCTTCTTTGATATTTTTAACAGCATCGCGAGAAGCTTGTAATGCTTTTTCTTCTTCAATTTCTTGTAATCTTTGAGAAGCATCTAATAACATTTCAGGATCATTTATAACAGCAGATCTTGTTCTGAAACCAACTACCCAAGCAGCACTTGTGTATAAAGCAAAGAATAGTATAATAACAGGTGCAACTATTGTAGCAAGAACCTTTTGTTGTTTATTTTTATATTGTTTATCTTTATTGTAAATGTAGTTTGTATAAACGACAAAAACAATCACCCATAAAATGGATAATATAAGCATAAGTGTATTCATATTTTTTCCTTTCCTTTTTGTTTTTATGAACAAGATTGATTTTAAAACTTATTATTTATAAAGTAAAGGAATTTTTAAAATTTTATTGTAAATAATTGCATTTTTTGTATAAGTAAATTATAATTAATAGTATGAAAGAAAAAGATATATTAAAAAGATTAAACGAAGGCGTTGATGAAATGTCGGAGGATTATTTGGAAAAACCAATCGCTCCAATTTCAGAACGATATGCGTATGGTCCAAATAGCCTTGGCAATACATTAGTAAATGTAATAAAAAGGTTTTCACCAAAATATGGATTTGTGAATGCAGATATAATCACCAATTGGAAAATTATAGCAGGCGATGATGTCGCAAACAAGGCAACCCCAGTAAAAATTTCTTTTCCATTTGGAAAAAAAACAGAAGGCACACTTTATATAAAAATAAAAAATATGTCCTTTGCATCAATCATACAATATCAATTCCCAGTTATAATAGATAGAGTGAACCAATACTTTGGCTATAACGCAGTCAAATATGTAAAGATTAAGTGTTAGGGGTCGCAAGCTTTACCGTATTAAAATCATCCAAGTTATTATCTCTGATAATCTTTTTTACTTCTAATATATATACATCTTTTTGTGTAGAATAACGAGTCATAGAACTCATAAGCCATCTTCCATACAAAGGTTTTCCCTCACTCCTTAACTTCGCCCTCATCCTTCTGAATTCAGCGTAATATCGCGTTTTATTAAGGTTATTTGCATAACTGTCAACAGAATCATATAGAGTAGGGAAGGTCTTTATCCTGTGGACAAGTCCGTCCTTTCTTGCCCTTGGAAGCATACCATCACCGCCCCATGTCCATTCTGCAAATATAGAATTTCCCTGAATAAGGAACCGAGAATCTCCCCAACCAGTTTCCTGTATTGCTTGTCCCAAAGCCATAGACACGGACATCTCATCAAGCTTTACAAGTATATCCGCCACATCACCATTTTCCGTTTTATATGTATCCTTCATAAGATTTAAAAAGTCATTTTCTTCCGCAGTCAAAGTTTTTGATTTCTTAATTTTTTCCTCTATGGCTTGAAGTTTTACACGATTTTCCATTAACTCCTCATTCTTTTTTAAAATAAGAGGAAGAAGGAATTTTATAAAAAGCTCCTTTTTTTCCTTTGCCGATTCTATCATATTAAAATCAGAAGGAAGTGTTTTTATAAAGATTCGTGGCACATCCATCTCTTTGTTTCTGATTTTATTTAAATCATACCCAGCCTCTAAAAACAATTGTTGCATTTTTCTGTATGATGTAATGTGAGAATTAGTATCATACACCACAACAATTGCCGAAATTATAAACATAGTAATGAATATAAAGAAAGCAATATAAAGAGGTATATACTCTTTTTTAATAAATTTTTTTGAATAAAAAGCAATTTGAAGTTTGATTTTATAAATCACCGCCTCAAAAAACGAACAAATCGTATTTTTGATGCCAAATGGAATTTCTTTTACATTAACAAGTAATTGTTTCATCATTTTTTTAGCTTGAAAGACATAATAGAAATTTTTTTGCCTGTTGTAAAGAACAAATTATTAAAAAAAGTTAAAAAAATTGATGACTTTTTTTTTTCATAATGCTATGAATGTATTTATAAAGAGAGGATAAATTGAATAAACTAACACAATCAAAAAATGTAAAGATGCAAATTTTAAAACAAATGGTAAGGAAATTTTTCCTTATCGCATTTATTTTGTTTTCATTTATATTGATTTTTGTTGGTAAACCAGACAGCTTTATAATAAATAAGACAAGCGGTATAGTGGTTGAGGTAATGTCCCCAATAATTTCAGTTATATCATATCCAATTTACAAAGTTGGCACTTTTTTTCACGATGTAAAGGATTTCTTTGTCATAAACGATAAAAATACAGAATTAAGACACGAAATTTCTCGCCTTACCGAAGAAATTAATTATTATAAGCAAGTTGACGCAGAAAATGTTCGTCTCCGTCGCCTTGCAAACTTTGTATCAAACGGTCAAAATTATCTTTTAGCGACAAAGGTTATTGGCTCTACTGGAAGTGGCTTTTCTCATTCGTTTATTTTAAATGCTGGCTCAAAGGACGGCGTCGCAAAATATCACGGTGTTTTAGTTGATGGTTTCTTAGTAGGACAAATCATCTCTGTCGGAAGAAATTATTCAAGAATGCTTTTAATAACAGATTCATCCCTTAAAATCCCTGTGCAAGTGGAAAGAACTGGCACTCGTGCATTCTTAAATGGAAATAATACAAAATACCCAAAACTTATCCACTTTGAAAATCAAGACCCTATACAAATAGGCGATAAAATCATAACATCTGGCATGGGTGGCAATCTTCCATACGGTATTCCAATAGGTATTGTTGGAAGCATAAGTGAGGAAGAGGGTGTTATTTTACAACCTTATGTTGACAGCTCACATATTGATTATGTAAAAATAATAAAAACATCGCATACCGATGATATAAAGGAATTTTTAAAGGAAAATCCAACACTGGATTAAATATGACAAGACGTTCAAAAAGGTATAAATGGTTTTTAAATTTCATCTCTACTAAAATCCCGTTTTTAAGTAGCCTGTTAATCTTGCTTTTGTCATTCGTAAATTTCGGTTATTTTGAGGCAAAACCGCTTCTCGTCCTTATCCCAATTTTCTTTTGGAGTATGTATAAGGTCAAATCATTTGACTTTATCTCTGTTTTGCTTTTCGCTTTTATACAAGATTTCCTTGACGGCACACAATTCGGACTTAATATTTTTATATTTTTAAGCCTTCATTTTATAATATATTATCAAAAGTTTTTTCCAATAGATTCATCTTTCGTTTTTTCATATTTGGTATTTGACATAGTGGCATTTATCCTTATAATGATAAAATATATTATAATTTCCACTTTGTTTATAAGTAATATAAACTTTTTTAATGTGTTATTAAGTTGGGCGATTTTAATTTTATTTTACCCAATATTTTACTTAATATTAAATTGGTTATATATAAAGTTAGTAGGTAGATATCAATGAGAGATGCAGAGTTAATAAAAGTATTTAATCGCCGAGCCTTGCTTATCGCAGGGGGCGAATTATTTTTATTTTCTATACTCGCAGGTCGCCTTTACCAACTTCAAATTTTGGATAATGCAAAATATAAAAAATTATCCGAAAAAAACAGTGTCCGAATAAAATTAATGGCTCCACCTCGTGGAATTATAAAGGACAGATTCGGAGTTGAAATGGCAATAAATAAAAACAGCTATGGTATCCAAATGATACCAGAGGAAATTACTGCACGTGGCTTTTCTGTGGAGGAAATTTTAAACCGCATATCCGAACTTATCCCATTAACAGAAAAGGAAAAGGATAAAATCCTAAACAACATAAAAAAGAAAAGAGCCTTTTTCCCAGTATTTATAAAGAACAATCTCGGTTGGGAGGAAATGGCAAAACTTCAAGTAAAAAATCTTGATTTCACAGGTGTTTATGTGGAGGAAGGCAAACAACGCTACTATCCGTTTAATGAAATAGCCGCCCACGTGATAGGTTATGTTTCAGATGTAAGCGAGCAAGAGTTAAGAACCGATTCCGATCCAGTCCTTCAACTTCCAGATTTTAAAACGGGAAAGGCTGGCGTTGAAAAATTAATGGATAAAGAACTTCGTGGCTCCGCTGGTGAAACTATCCAAGTTGTAAATGCAAGCGGAAGAGTGATTGAAACCCTTGACGATAAAAAGAAAAAAACTGTCCCAGGTCAAAATATTATACTTACCATTGATAAACGATTACAAGAATATGCCTTAGAACGCATAAAGGAAGAAAGTGCAAGTGCCGTAGTTATGGATATTTTTACTGGCGATGTTTTAATGATGATTTCCGTTCCAACCTATAACCCAAATATTTTCTTATCCGAGGACAATTCGGCAGAGGAATTTAATAAACTTTTAACAAACCCACGCCATCCATTTATTAATAAGGCAATAGAGGGATTGTATGCCCCAGGTTCTACTTTTAAAATGATGAGTGCTCTTGCCGCCCTTTCAGAGGGAAAAATTACACCAAGCACAAGAATTCATTGCTCTGGACACATGGATTACGGTGATGGCAGATACCATTGTTGGAAAACCTCTGGTCATGGACTTCTTGATTTGGAACAATCTCTTCAACATTCTTGCGATATTTTCTATTACACTATTGCAACAAAAATAAATATGGATTCTATCCAAGAAATGGCATACAAATTTGGCTTGGGCGATTTCACTGGTATTGAACTTGCAAATGAAAAGAAAGGGCAGGTTCCAAGTGTAAGTTGGAAACGCAATTACAAAAGTGAAAATTGGTATACTGGTGATACAATTACCGCCTCTATCGGTCAAGGTTATACTTTGGTAACCCCACTTCAACTTGCGGTTATGGTATCCCGTATTGCAAATGACGGAATTGCTGTTAAACCAAGGATTTTAAAGGGCGAATATGAAAAGGTATTTTTCCCACAAATGAACATTGACCAACGCTACATCAACCTTATAAAAAAAGGAATGTTTTCCGTTGTCAATAAACCAAATGGCACAGGAAAAACAGCTGCCTTTGAATACAACGGTCAGCAAATGGCTGGAAAAACAGGAACAACACAGGTAAAACGTATTACTCGTGAAGAAAGATTACGTGGAGTTATAAAGCAGGAGGATTTACCATGGAAATACAGAAACCACGCTTTGTTTGTGGGCTATGCTCCATATAAAAATCCACGATTCGCTGTTTCTGTTGTTGTAGAACACGGAATGAGCGGTTCTGGTGCAGCCGCCCCAATTGCAAGAGATTTAATGAGAAAAACACTTGAACTATATTCATAAAGGAAAGCATTATGTTAAATTATCAACTAAGTATGAAAAAAAGCGGTCAAATGAATGTGTTTTCAAAATTCCTTTTTATGAATTGGAAATTAACATTGTTTTTGCTACTACTTTCTGCAATCGGACTTACTATTTTATATAGTGCGGGAAAGGCCGAATGCGCGGATAAATTTACTTGCCTTATCAGTTATGGTTCTTGGAGCCCATGGGCAATATCCCAACTTCCAAAAATAATTATCGGATTTATTATAATGTTTGTTGTCGCAGTATTTGATTTGAAAATATGGGTCAAATACGCTTACTGGATATATGGAATTGGTGTAGTTTCTCTTGTCTTGGTAAGCTTTATAGGTCATATTGGAATGGGTGCACAACGTTGGTTGAATTTGGGTTTCATACGATTCCAACCATCAGAATTTATGAAAATAGCACTTGTCCTTGCTCTTTCAAAATACTTTGCTGCACTAAGCATAAATGAGATAAGAAGCACTTATTACCTTTTGTTCCCTGCATTTTTAGTCGCTCTTCCCGTAGGTCTTGTTTTAACACAACCAGATTTGGGAACTGCAATGACTTTGATTTTCGTATCAGCAATAGTGTTTTTTATCGCAGGAGTCCAATGGTGGAAATTTGGAATTTTATTTTTAATAGGTGTAATAGCCCTTCCTATTGTATGGCAATACGGACTTCACGATTATCAAAAACAAAGGGTGATTATATTTATGAATCCAGAAAAGGATATAATGGGTTCGGGATACCACATAACACAATCAAAAATTTCACTTGGTTCAGGTGGATTTTGGGGAAAGGGATATTTACAGGGAACACAAAGCCACTTAAATTTCCTTCCTGAAAAACAAACAGATTTTATTTTCACTATGTTTGCGGAGGAATTTGGTATGTTCGGTTGTCTTGTCCTTTTTGCCGTGATAATTGCAATTCTATATCAATGTTATAGGGTCGCATTCGTAAGCCGAAATAATTTCGGAAAATTACTTGCCCTTGGGTTGGCTGCCAACTTCTTTGTGTATTTCTTTATAAATACAGCTATGGTTATGGGATTACTTCCAGTCGTTGGTGTTCCATCACCACTTTTATCCTATGGTGGGACCGCAATGCTAACACTATTTTTCGGATTTGGCTTAATTGAATGTTGCTATGTCCACAGCGATATGTTGATAAGTTCCAAAAGCGATTATCTATAAAAAACTCCCCTCCTAAGTGGAGGGGATGTTATTTACTTACTTATCTAATTCAGAGATACTATCAGTACAATTTTCAAGTGAGGAAATTAAATCTTGTATTTTTGCAAGATTTCCCGCAGTCAAAGCAGTTCCTCCAAGAGCTCCTGCTGTTCCTATACCTGATGTAATGGAAGTTGCAAGATTCATTTTACTGTTGTCTACTTTATCCGAAGTATTTCCAATAACATTAGTTGCAATAGAAGCACCACTTGCCGCGGCACCAACCATACTTGTAATACCACTTGCAGTAGCAAGACTTTTTATAGTCTTAATATTTTTATCTTGTGATGAAAGAGAAGAACAATTTTTCACAACGCTCTCATACTTTTCAAAATATTTGTTGCCATATTTTAAACTGTGTTCCTCATAGATATTATTTAACTCATTTCTTAATTTGTTGGAAGCATCAACACACTTATCTATTTGAGAAGAGAGTTTATTTATTTTTTCAATAGAAACAAAATTTGTGATAGCAGAAGCCATATTTGAAGCAGCAGAAGTTCCAGAAAGGGCAATTTCAGCGATATTCATACCAGACAATTTTTTATCCGTGTTCTCTTTCTTTTCTTCGGTGTTTGTGTTATTATCGGTTGTTTCAGTTTCTTTTGCTTTTTCCTCTTTTATATTTTCAACAACATTTAAAACGGTTCCTGTTGCACCAGTAGCAGCAGCAACGCCAGAGGTTGCAACCGATGCAATAAGCAAAGTTTTTATGTCATTGTAATATGATTTGAAATCGCAAGTTTCTTTTACTTTGGCTAGGCTCTTTATTTTAGAAGTAGTAGCAGTTGTTGAAGAATAAACATCCATATCTGTTGGATAATATACAGCATAATCCATTTCAGGAAGTCCATCTTCATTTTTTAATATATACATTTGTATTGGATCAACAGCTGTAACATTGGGGGAAAAAGATGTAGGAACATATCCTATCTCTGATATACGTATTTTTTCAGGCTTACTATAACAAGAAAAGTTCTCATATGAATGGTTGGCAATATATTGTCCACCTTTTATTTCATATCTTGTTGTGGTATTTTTCATAACACATAATAAATAATCTCCCTGTAAATAGTATGGATAAGTTTCTTTGTTAAAGAGACTTTCAAAATCATTATTATCATCAAATAATTTAGCTGATTTATTAAAAAAATTACGTTTTAAATTATTATCTAAGTCATTAGATGTCGCAGATACAGATGTATTAGATGAAACATTTGAACTTGTTGATGGGATATTTATAGCATTTCTTCTTTTATTTACTTTTGCTTCAACCGAGTTGATTGATATTCCAACCATTAAAGCAAGTAAAGAGTATTTGAAAATATTTTTATAAGTTTTTGAATTTACGAGGTTATTTACCCCCCCCCATAGGGTTTTTATTAATCATAATTATTCTCCTTTGTTAGTTAATAATCCATTTTATAATACCACAATTTGGGAATATATGCAAGGGAATATTTTTTTTATATTTACATTTAAAGATTTTATGTTATATTTATTTTCAGATACAGTGAATAGCTGTATTTAGTATCAGTATAGTGCGATACGGAGCCATGAACAGCTCTCAGATAAAGGAGATATAAAAAATCAGATACTCTTGTAGTATCTTTTTTTTATATAAAGAGCCCCAGCCTTTGTATGGTTGGGGAGCTTATACCATACAATAGGAGTATAGTCCGCTATGCTCTAAAAGTATAAGGGATTACTTTATCAATCTGTTCAACTGCCCGGCCACTATCTATGATACGTGGGATTTTTTTTATAAAAAGAAAGGGGAGTGAAAAGCAAATGCGAATGAAAAAATATTTAATATTCTACATTATGGGAATGATGTACAGCAACACATCTCACGCAACCACGCTGTTGGAATCGTTGCAAAAATACTGTGTTCCAAAGGATGGTGGTGGGTGTATGGAGGGAGTAAAGGCAACTTACGATACTCAAACTGGCAACTGCACCTGCAACAGTATTAGCAAGAGATATGATGCGAACAATCGTGCATGTGAGGAGTGTATAACAGGCTCTTATGCGAGTGAT
>JAAVBN010000022.1 GCA_014803545.1 bacterium
GCAATAAATAATTTTATCTTTCAGAATTAAGAAATTCACTATTTAAAAATTCTTCACTGAGTTTTTTTGAAACAGATTTATTTTTTAAACCATCTAAAAATTTTGAAAAAATATTTCTCTTTTCAAAAGTTCTTAAATCTTGATAAATTTGTTGCATTGCATCTTGTTCAAGATTTTGTTTTTCTTCTTTTACATATTTCATTTTTATATACCCTTTCATTTTAGTTATATGAAAGAATTATATATTGTTATTTTATTTTTGTCAAGTGTTTTGTCAATAAATTTTATTTAATCTTTTGGGAACAGTTTATTTCTAAGCTTCCATCAGATTCAACACAGTTATTTTCAGCCCATTTATCGCAAGCAGATTTATCTCTGTAATTACAACAATACATTTTATTAAGATTACATTGTTTTATAAAAATTTCTGTTTGTATTTCAGATACAAGCTGATTTACTTGGCGTCTTTCTCTTGCCCTGCTTACAATATTAAATGTTATGTATAAAATCAAACCGATACATAGTATTAATAAAAAGTTAGTAAGGACTTTGTTTGATGTGCATCTTTGCATTTCTAAATCATCAACAAGCGACATACGTTTTCTTTGTGGCATAGTTTTCTCCCTTGTTATTACAAATTAATAGTAAAGTTGTATAACAATAAAATCAATAGGAATAAATTAGGAATTTTATTTATGTAAAATCAATAGGTTATTATCTTTTTATTTCATTTTCATAATGTTTAAGATAGTTTGCCTTTAAATCCTTCATTTCAAAAATTATACAGACATCAAAGCAATTAAAATCCCAATCAATCCAGACGGAATTACCAATCTTTGCACCTGCACGAAGATACCCCTTTATCATTGTTGGAATTTCGCGGAAAGCCTCTATCTTATCAACTTCTTCCTCTGGTAATAAGTTCATATCACGTTTATTTTCACCCTTTGCTGTGATATCAAGATTACCAGTTGCAATACAGTTATAATAAAGGTATGAAAGAGCTTGTTTATATTCTGATAAGTCAGTTCCGTGGAAGCTTCCGCAACCAAACATTAACTTTATATCATAATCAAACATATATGCGGCCAAACCATTCCACAACATTTGCATTACAAGTTTTGTTCTGTGATTTTCAGCAACACAGGAACGACCAAGTTCCAAAACTTCACCATCATAATTTGAAAATTTTTCAACGTTAAACTCTGTTTGTGAATACCATTTACCACATTTTTTTGCACCGTCTTTTCGCATTAAACGGTATGTTCCTATAATATAATCATCTGGATTATTTCCTGCGGTTCGGTCAATTGCAATTAAATGATCACAAAAATCATCAAATTCATCAAAATCACGTTTTTCCGCCTCTACTTCTTTTGATGGTTTTGCACCACATTCTTCAAAAAAAACTTTATATCTTAAACGTTGAGCGGCAAAGAGTTCGTCATTATTTTTTATAAGACGAATTTCTATTTTTTCATTTTTAACTTTATCTAAATATTTTTCCATAATTAACCTAATATTTATTAATCGTTCATATTTTACATAATAAAAAATATAAGTAAAGAAATATTTTTCTATGTTTTTTTGCTTTTTGACTATTTTTATTATATAATTAAAAAAAATAAAGGAGATAAAGATGAATAAAAATAATAAACTTGAAAACATACGTTGGGATTTGAAACCATTTTATGAATCTGTAAAAGATGCAAAAATTAAAAAGGATATTGAAAGAGTAAAAAAGCTTTGTAATACAATGATTAAAGATTACAAGGGTAAATTTGACACGAAATTAGAAGATATCTTTAAAACTCTTATTGAAATTGAGGAAATCACATCTAAAATATATGCTTATTTTTATTTGATGTCTAGCCGTGATGCGGATAATCAAGAGATTAAAAAACAAATGTCGGCTGCGATTGAGGAAATTTCAAAGCTGACTTCCAACCTATCTTTTTTTGATATAGAGTTGGCGAATTTAAGTGATAAAAATTATAAAGCTCAACTTGATAAATCAGAACTTCTTAAAAAGCATAAACCTTTTATGGATAAGATAAGGGAAAATGCAAAATATCTTCTTGATGAAAAGGTGGAAACTATACTGTCAAAAATTTCCCCATTTGGTGAAAGTGAGTGGGACGATATGATGGATGAGGAGGAAACAAAACTTTCCTTTAAATTAGGAAGAAAAAATTATAATCTTTCGGAAATACTACACTTATCAAATTCTTCACACAAAGCAAAAGTAAGGCAAAAGGCATTAACCGAATTAAATAATACTCTTAAAAGCTCTGGATACGAAAATTTAAGAACTCATGCATTGAATGTTGTAATGGGTGAAAAAAATTTAATGGATGAGGAACGTGGATTTAAACATATTCTTTCACAAAGAAATATTGATAATAATTTAGATGATAAGACTGTAAATGCTCTTCATGAAGCGGTTATCAAATATGGTTCTGTTCAGGGAAAAAGATATTATAATATTATCAAAAAATTACTTAAAAAGAAAACTCTTTTATGGTCGGACAGAAATGCTCCTATTCCATTTGAAAGCAAAAGTTATATTGATTGGGATAAATGTGTTGATATAGTAATGAATGCCTATAATAATTTCAGCCCTACCCTTGCGAATCTTATAAAAGATTCATTTAAAAATAATCGCATTGATGCACCTGTTTACAAAGGTAAGACAAGTGGTGCATATAACTATACAATAATTACAAATGGAGGAAAAGTTTATACGTGGACTTTTTTAAATTATCTTGGGACTGTTCGTGATGTTATGACACTTGCTCATGAATTGGGACATTCTGTTCACGGACAACTTGCAGGAGAGACTCAGGGAGTTTTGCAGGCTCAGGCTCCTATGGCTTATGCCGAAACGGCAAGTATTTTTGGAGAGATGTTGACGTTTGAATATTTGCTTTCCACTATGAATAATAAAAAGGAAAAGCTCGCCCTTCTTTTATCAAAGGCGAATGATTGGATTAATTCTGTAAACAGGCAAATAAGTTTTTCTATGTTTGAACAAAAAGCACATACAAAAAGAAAAGAAGGAAAGCTTTCAACCGAAGATTTTAATAATATTTGGCTTGATGTATCAAAACAAATGTATGGTGAAGATGGCGAAATATTTACCTATAAAAATATGGAAAATCTTTGGTGTTATGTGGGACATTTTATGCGACCATTTTATGTATATGCTTACTCGTTTGGTGAGCTTTTCACACAAAGTCTTTTTGCAATAAAAAATGAAAATAAAGAGAAATTTGAAAAGTTATATCTTGAAATGTTAAAGTCTGGTTCAACAAAAAATGCTGTGGAATTAATGAAGCCTTTTGGACTTGATCCAACGAAACCTGATTTTTGGGAACGCGGTATAAATATCAGTATCAAAAAATGGTTGGACGAGGCAGAAAGTTTGATGAAAGAATTAAAAATAATGTAAAAAAAAGAGGAGCTTATTACTCCTCTTTTTCATTAGTTGATTGATTAATTATTTTATTATAATCCTTAAACGTTATCATATTTGGACAAGAAAGAGGTGTCAAATCACTTTGTTTTTCAGATGTCATTACAATATCATTAGCTTTATCTTGATTAACATCTGGTCTGTAATAATAACTACATGTAAGAGTAGCAGTTTCGCCATTTTCTAATGGTGAGAAAAATAAATCTTTAATATTTTGTTCTTTATCATTCAAAAGTTCTTTTTCATAAAGTGCTTCACCATTATAGTAATAAGTTATGACAAGAACTTTTTTATCTGCTTGTGAAACACGTGCTAAAAGATTACTATTTTCATAGAAACGAAACTTATTATCCTTTGTTTGAGGGTTATCAAAAACTACACCCTCTATTTCGCCATCTTTAAGTGTAAATTCTTCTAAAATTTGGGAAAAATCACAATTGTAGATTTTTACATCTCCGCTTACCTTCTCACCTTTTGCATCATAAAATATTGGGGATTTTGTATAGGTGGAGGAAATACCACGTAAATAATGTCCGTTTTCTGTTGATTCATTTTCCCATTTTGCTGTGTGGTAAGTTATAACTTTTATTGATGGACCTTCATCAGAAGTTTTTAAAATTTCTATACTTTTTCTTGGAGTATTATTTTCGCAAGTTCCAAATGTTTGTAAATTAGCATTTTGTGAAGTTGGAATACAACCTGTCATTAATGCCATAAGTAAAACTGTATATGATTTTTTCATTTTCTCTCTCCTTTCTATAAAATAGTATATACTAGATTGACTTTATTTTCTACATTTTTTTATTTCTTTAAAAAACTGTGTGATATTTTGGGTGGAAAAATTTTCCACATAAACAGGAAGTTTTATTCGCCAATTTGGATATTCATCAACTGTGCTTGGCACATTTTGCATTGATGTTTGGCGGACAATGTCTTCTATCCTTATCATATAAAAACAACTCCCTGTTTTTGCACCATACATATTAAAGGAGTATTCAAGATTTTTTGGAACGCAATTTCCATTTACACAGCTTTTAAATGAATCTTTATTGTGATAAAAGCAATTTTGTTTTTCCAATGCCTTTATAAATGCGACACGTTCCTTTTGTCTTTCTTTTAAGCTATCAATGTATTGTGATTTTTTTGGGTAAAGGTTGCAATCGTTGTTTGCCTCTATATCAGAATTTACCCAAAATCCACAACTTGTAGCTTGGTCGTGGGTGGATACCTGGGAAAGTGAAAAGTAAGGATATTTTTTTGTGGAAAGGAAGGCTCCATCTTTGTCTTTTTGCCTGAATAAAATTTTATTTGAAAGAAGTTTATGTTTGCCAATATATTCCCTGAATCCATCGGGAACGTTTCCTAAATCTTCACCAATAACAATACATTTGTGTTTATGACTTTCAATACAAATTATTGCAATCATATCCTTTAAGTTATAATTTACATAAGCTCCATTGCCATATTTATTCACCCAAAAAAGTCTCATCAAGCCCAAGGCGTGGTCAATACGCAAGGCACCTGCACATTCAAAAGTTTTTTGAAGAAGGTGTATAAAAACTTTATAATCCTTTTTCAAATCAAATGGTTTTAAGGGGCAAAGTCCCCATGTTTGACCCTTTGGCCTTATGGTATCAGGAGGTGTTCCTATATCCATATTAATGGCAAAGGCATTTTGATTTTGCCAAACTTCTGCACCGTTTGATGCTGCACCGATTGGCATATCAAGATAAAGTCCAACTTTCATTTTTAATTTTTTACATAAATTTACAACGGATAGGAGTTGTTCCTTTGCAATGAAATGACAATAGGCATAAAAATCAATTTTACGTTTATTTTCTTTGATTAAAATATTTCTATTTTTAAGGGTTAGATTTTTTTTGGAAGGTTGCCAATTCTGCCAAAAATCATCATTAGTTTCAAGAAGGCTTTCAAACAAGCATAGGTTTATCAGATTTTCATCATCTTTGAATTTTAAGAATCTTTTCCAGCGGGAAGTATTTATTTGAGTTTTGCAAAAATGCCTATACATTTTTTCTAAGATACAAAGTTTTAAATTTAATGTTTTTTTATAGTCAACTATGTCGGAGTTTCTAAGTATTTCCACTTCTTTTTTAAATGAATTTGTTGAAATATATTTTTGAACGTAGTCTGACTCTTTAAAATCATTTTCAACCGTTAAATCAATATAAAGGTAGTTTAGATATTCTCTGCTTAATGTCCTATATGGTGAAACATCAGAAACACTATCCTTATACATAGCACCAAGTGGGTTTAAGCCCACAAAATCGCATCCCATTTTTGAAACTTGTTTTATTAATTTTTTAAGGGCGGTAAAGTCCCCTACTCCCATATCGGATTTTGAACGAAGAGCATAAAGTTGCACTCCTAAACCCAATAATTTTTGTTTGTTTTTTTCAATACTTTCTGGAAAATAACAATAATCTGGGGCAAAAATTACAAAACTTTGGAATTTGAAATTATTCGCATTTATTTTTAATGTATAATAGCCAAAGTCATTTGGGAAAATTGCATTAAATTGTATATGTGAATATTTAACTTTGTTTATTAATTTATTTTCAACTACCTTATAATTTTTAATTTGTTGAATGGGGAAATTTTTTTTATCACTTATAAATTGATATGTGATTTTATTTTTTAAATACTCAATTGGAAGATATATATCAATTATTTTTTTATCACTTTTAAAAAATGAAAGAGATTCCGAAATCCCATTATGCCAAAGGAAATTTTCTATATCCATTTTATCAGTTGAATAATTAAGTGATTTTAAGAACTCTTCCCTTAACTTATTATTTGTATTATGAGGTATTCCCATTTTATCGGTATAGGAAGATGAAAGTCCAAAAAATTCAGTTATCCTTTTGATATTATTCATATAAACTCCCCCTCTTTTGATTTTACATATCATATAATTTATGTTATTATTATACAGTAATTTAACAATTAAATAAATACAAATATGAAAAAACAAACAGATCTTTTAAAATATATTTATAATCAGCGTTGGTGTAATTTCAAGGAAGATATTACAAAGGGCAACGTTAAAAATATTATTTTCAAAGAAGCCTTGTTTGATAACGATAAAAAATTTTTTATCATTGGAAAGGCAGAGATTAAAAATAAAAATCCTGTGTTTTTTATAATGCCGTTGGCAAAGGGTGTTATTGATGGCGAATCATCAATTAAATATAAAAATTATGATGTGTATGATGCGTTAAAGGCTCCTGATTATTGGAGTTCGCTTATGCAATCAACTTGTTTTAATAAACCACTTACTATATCAGATGATTACAGTCTTATTTATCAATCTTGGTTTGATTTGGATTTTATAACTAATCATTTAAAAGATAATTCAGTCCCTTTGAATGTAGAACAAAGTAATACAACCCTTTCTATTGGAAATGATGTGATTGCGTTTAAGCAACAACGATTAATTGAATTTTCAAATATTCAAAATCCTGAAATTGAAATGAATTATAACCTTATGAAATCAAAATGTTCTGTGGTGCCGAAAACCTATGGTCATTTATTTTTATTATCACCAAAGGGGGAAAGCGCTCTTGTTGGTATAGTTCAAGAATTTATCCCTAATAAAGGAGATTTGTGGAGCATTGCTACAAAAAAGCTTTCCCTTATTTTAAGAAAAGCCCTTAAAAACAAGGAAGAAAAAATCTTTCTAAAAGATATAAAGGATTTAAGGGGGATAATAAAAAATCTTGGGTTAAAAACAAGTGAGATGTTAAAATGCCTTTCTTCGTTTAAGGGGGAGGATTTGAAACCAGAAACAATTACCCTTAAATATGTAAAGGATTATAAGGAAAAATTACAAAATCAAATTGCCTTGGTAAAAAATGTGCTTTTAAAAAATATAGATTCTTTTCCTGATATTATAAAAAATCGCCTAAACATCCTTCTTAATAATTGGGAAAAATATATGGATACATTTATTAAGAAAAATCTTTCTCCTATTATGAAAAGGAAAAGAAAAGGTAAACTCATGCGGGTGCATGGTGATTTTCATTTAGGGCAAGTAATTCTTTCTAAAAAGGGTGAAATAAAACTTATTGATTTTGCGGGTGAGCCAAATGTTTCATTTGAAAAGCGACGGGAAAAGCATCCTTCTCAATATGATATTGCGGGAATGTATCGTTCCATTAATGGATATTTGGAAGCGTCAGTTATTAAAAAATATGCAAGAAATGATAAGGGTGAATTAAACATTCAAAAACTTGCATCTGCCTATCAAATTATACACCCTATTATTGAAAAATTGACGGAGGATTTTTTAAGCCAACAAAATATTGATAAGGAATGGTTAAATCTTGAAATTTTAAGACGCAATTTATATGAGATAGATTATGAATTAGCATACCGTCCTAAAATGCTTTCTGTTCCTGTATTAAACCTACTAAATCTTTTAAATGTAAATTAAAAAATAAATTTATGCCATTTTTTATGGATAAAAAAGTCTTTACAATTATTCTATTTTAGAATAATATATTTTTTATCAACAAACGGAGTATTAAAAAATGGCAAAGAAAAAAGATAATAAATTACATACATACATACATACATACATACATACATA
>JAAVBN010000023.1 GCA_014803545.1 bacterium
TTATCTTATTATTATGATATGAATAAATATTGTATTTACCCCATATTTTATTTATATATATTTTATTATTATTTCCAAGAATTATATTTGCTTCTATTTTTGCATTTTTATGTATTTTTACTATATTATTATTACGATATTCATCCACAAAACTAATTTTAAGTTTTTTGAACTCAAACAATCTTAATTTTCTTTCTTTACCATTATCTATAACGAGTATTTGATTATCAGAAAAGATAAGCCTCAATCTATCTCTTAAAAATTTTGATGGAATAAACGCACATAGTATATTTATCAAAACTTTTTTCATAATAATATCTTCCCTTTAATAACTGTTCAAAAAAAACGTTCCTTTTTTTTGACAGGTCTAGTATACAATAAAAACCCATAAAATCAATAATATTTTTCTGTAAATAATTGTTCTATTTAAAGGAACGTTTATTTTGCTCAAATAAATCTTGAAAACACACTTACCCATACAACAAAGAAATATATAAATGATAAAAAGACAAGAAGACTTCCCATATCCTTTGCCGCCTTTGATAATTTATGCCAATCTGGGGAAATCCTGTCTATACATGCCTCCACCGAAGAATTTACAACCTCCGCAAACAAAACAAAGAATAATCCAGAAAACAACATCAACCTTTCAATCATTGAAAAGTCAAATAAAAACATCGCTATTAATCCTATGGCGAAAAACAATAAGTCCTGACGGAAAGCTTCTTCCTCACGAAAGGCAAATAAAAATCCATCCAACGAATTTTTGAACGCAGAAATTATACGCCTTAATCCTTTATACTCGTGTTTCATTTAAACTGAATAATCCTTTCTTGCTTTTACAAATTTTATAACTGTCAACGGAACAGTAAATAAATACAAAATACTTATCACTGAAATCGCATACCAAAAATGGAAATACAATAAAACCAAAGCAATTATAAATAAAATCATAACTGGTGCAATTTCACCTCTTGTTAATTTTATTTTTTTAAGTGATAGTGTAGGAATTCTGCTTATCATCAAAAATCCAACAATCAAAAGGAATAAAATTGCAATCAATGGAGTTTTGAAAATTTCTTCTCCTGTTGCCAAAAATAATGATAAAGGTATCAAGGAAAGCAACGCTCCACCAGGTGCAGGAATCCCCGTAAAAAAAGAACTCCAATATGCGGGAACTTTTTCATCCCCTGTCATTGTATTAAATCTTGCAAGCCTTAACACACAACAAATCGCATAAATCACAGCAGCCATCCAACCAATACTTTTTATCTCATTCGCAGAAAAGAAAAACAAGATGAACGCAGGTGCAACACCAAAACTTATGCTATCAGCAAGACTATCAAGCTCCACCCCAAATTGAGAGGAAGCCTTAAACATTCTTGCAACTCTTCCATCAAATCCATCAAATACCGCCGCCAACATCACTGCGATAACGGCCTTTTCAAAAGCACCTCGTGATGCAAGCAAAATCGCCGTCAATCCCGCCACAATAGAGGCAAGAGTAATCATCGCTGGCAATATTTTGCCAAGTGGAAATAACTTCTTTTCTTCAACAACTTTTTTAACCATTTGAATTTTTCCTTTTATTTTTTAAGCCTTGCAAGAACAGTTTCACCACTTACCATTCTTTGCCCAGCCATAACTTCAATATCATATTTTGACTTTGGAATATATACATCTAAACGTGAACCAAATTTAATAAGCCCGAAACGTTCACCCATTACAACTTCATCATCTTTTTTAAGACGAGAAACTATACGACGAGCAATAAGCCCAGCAATCTGCACATAACAAACCTTATCCCCATTATCTGTTTCCACCAAAATAAGGTTGCGTTCATTATCCTTACTTGCTTTATCCAAATCAGCATTAAAAAACTTTCCCGCAATATAAAGGGTTTTAAGCACCTTTCCACTTACTGGATTTCTGTTCACATGGACATTAAAAACCGACATAAAAATTGAAATTTTCACATACTTTTCCGAACCCATTTTTAACTCTTCTGGCAAAGCAGATTCATGTATAGGAAGAACAATTCCATCTGCTGGTGCAACAATCAAACCATCACCCTTTGGTGTATATCTTTCTGGATCTCTGAAAAAATAAAATGCAAATAAGGAAACACCAATCGCCAAAAGTCCCACCACATTAGAAACAAGAAGCAACAAAATACTTATTGCAAAAAATACAGCAACAATCACAGCCCCTTCATTACTTATTTTAGGAAGCAAAAAGCTCCTTATACTCAAATCAATTTCCTGATTTACTTTTTTTTCTTTTTTAACCATATTCATCTCCTTTTATATTATTGCAAAATATAATAAACTACTTATTATTAAAAGTAAATTTATTTTTTATAATCCTTGGCAATACCCAAACAAGCCTGTAAAGTGCAATATAAAATTTATATAGAAGCTTTGGAAAATTTTTATACCAAGCACGCCTGTTTTTCTTTACCATTTTATAATCAATTGTAGAAGGTCCTTCCTCCTCCCAAGATGGAAAAGGTGCAACCGAAAATCCACGAATTTTATATTTCCAAAACTTTATATATTCGTGGTCAATCGGCACAAACATAGGAAGAAGCTTTTCATAATACGATTTTGCCGCCTTTCTATTCATCAAATACGCCCCAGTCTTTGATTGATGAAACGCATTTAATACAAGCGAATATTTTTTATTAAGCTTTACAGAACCAACATTTCCACCACTATGACCACCATTAAGCTTTACCAAATCCCACGATTTTTTTTGAAGAAGTAATTTTAACACATCCAAAAAGTCATCTGCAAAAATCATATCATCTTCCAACACAAGGGCAAACTTTTTTTTGGAGTTTTCACAAAATTCCTTCATCACATTATAATGTGAAACAAAACAAGCAACCTCGGTTGGAGTTATAAATTTACCGTGGCAACGCTCATACTTTTTTGCATTAATTTCCGCATCAGTAAAGGTAGTTTTCTTTCCATCAACCGCAGAAATTCGTGTATACGAAAGTCCCAAAGCCTTCAACCTTTTATCCATAGACTTCATACGATCAGGACTTCTATCAAGGTTTATAACATAAACTTCTAAATCCTTAAACATAACTACTCCTTATTAAATTTATTTGATTTAGGGAAACCATCAGGTGGCATATGACCGACACTTGCACGTTTACCCTGCCACATTGAAACATCAGCGACTTTGAAATTCCTGCTTCCGTTCACCCAAGCCATTCCATCATCTTTTTTAAATGTAATCACATCGGAAAGATAAGTCTTTGGCTCCTTATATTTTTGAAGTATCACACCCTTACCACGTGAAAACGAAGGAAGCTCATCCATACCGAAAACAAGAAGCTTTCTGTTATCACCAACAACCGCAACCATATCATCATCAGCCATAATATTTTTTATAACAACAAGCTTGTCCTTGTCCCCCAAATTCATAACCGACTTTCCATTTTTCGTTTGGGCTATAACATCATTTTGTGAAACCTTAAACCCATATCCATTATGTGAAGCAAGAAGTATATTCCCGTCTTTTTGATAAGCAAACACCTTTATAATCTTTGCCTCTACTGGAATTTCAAGCATAAGTCGTAAAGGTTCACCATATCCACGACCACTTGGAATTTTATTTGCATCCAAAGTAAAGAATTGCCCCATATCAGTTGCAAAAACAATCTTGTCATTCGTCATCGCGTAAATTGCAACAGCCTTACTATCCCCTTCCTTAAAAGAAAAGTCAGAGTTTAAATCCACATGATTTTTTACACTTTTTATCCAACCCATATTTGAAAGAATTACTGTAATAGGTTCCTTTGGTGTAAAGTCATAATCTGGAACGACAACATTTTCCACATTTTCATCAATAACCGAATAACGCTTACTTAGTTCTTTGTTCTTTGCAAAGATTCCACGTAAGTTTTTAACTTCCTCAACAATCTTCTTTAACTTATTTTTCTCACTGCTATTAAGCTCATTAAGTTCCGCTTGTTCTTTACGAAGATTATCCGCCTCCGTCCTTATTTCCATTTCTTCTAATTTACGAAGAGAACGAAGTTTCATATTAAGTATTGCATCGGTCTGCACCTCAGAAAGTTTGAAATGTTCCATCAACCTTGGCTTTGCATCATCATACTCACGAATGATATGTATTACTTCATCAAGGTTAAGGTAAGCTGTCAAATATCCCTCTAATATCTCCAACCTGTGAGCGATATTTTCAAGTCGGAAATTTGTGCGTCTTGTCAAAACATCAATCCTATGTTCAACATACGCCTCCAAAACTTCCTTTAAATTCATAACTCTTGGAACACAGTTTTTATCAAGCACATTCATATTAAGTGCGAACTTACTTTCTAACTCTGTATTCGCAAACAATTGCGCCATAACAACCTTTTCATCTATTGACCGAGATTTTGGCTCAATCACAATTCTAACATCTTCCGCCGACTCATCACGAATATCCCCAACGGTAGAAAGCTTTCCATTTTCAATCAACTCCGCAATTTTCTCAATCAACTTTGACTTTTGCACTTGATACGGAATTTCAGAAATCACAATTTGATAGTTTCCATAGGATAAATCTTCACGCTCCCATTTCGCCCTTATCACAAAATTTCCACGTCCAGTTTCATACGCCGAAATAATAGAGGCCTTGTCCTGACAAATAACACCACCTGTTGGAAAATCAGGTCCTTTTATGTAATCCACAAGCTCCGCCACAGTAATATCTGGCTTTTTAATCAAAGCAGTTATTCCATCACAAAGCTCCAAAATATTATGTGGAGCAATATTCGTTGCCATACCAACCGCAATACCATTTGCACCATTGGCAAGCAAATTTGGAAATCCCGCAGGCATTACACAAGGTTCAACTTCTTCACCAGAATAGGTATCCATAAAATCAACAGTATGTTCGTCAAGCCCGTCCATAATCGCAATAGCCGCATCGGACAACTTCGCCTCTGTATAACGCATAGCCGCCGCACTATCACCATCAACATTTCCAAAATTTCCCTGTCCCATAACCAAAGGATAACGAACAGAAAAACTTTGTGCCAACCTAACCATAGCATCATAAATTGACGCATCACCATGCGGATGATACTTACCCATAACATCACCAACAACACGAGCGCACTTCTTATATCCACTTTTCGGATCAAGTTTAAGTTGCCTCATCCCATACAAAATTCTTCTATGCACAGGTTTAAGCCCATCCCGAACATCAGGAAGGGAACGAGAAACTATTGTAGACATCGCATAGGCAAGATACCTCTCACTTATCGCCTCTTTTAATTGTTGAGATTTTATATTTTCCTTTATTGCTTTTACTTCTTCACTCATAATTAATCCTTTATTTTAGATAAAATTAAGTCTATAATAAAAAAATAAAAAATCAAAGGAATATTTTATGAAGTGGGAAGATAAAGGTATTTTAATATCCGCAAAGAAGTTTGGAGAAACAGATATTATCGCCACTTTTATCACTTCCGAACACGGACTTTCCAATGGATTAATAAAGGGAGGAATTTCAAAAAAACAAAAACCTTACCTTCAAATTGGCAACTCTTTCAATATCATTTGGAAATCAAGGTTAGAGGAGCAACTTGGCTTTTTCGCATTTGAGTCAACCCAAATTTTGGGAACAATCCTTTTTAATAATCCCCTAAAATTACAAATCCTATCATCACTTTGCACCCTTCTTTATGACAGCCTCGCTGAAAACCAAAATTATCACAATCTTTATTTACAAACAAAAACTTTAATTGATAATTTGCAAACTACATCAAAGGACACTGAACTTTTATTACAATACATTATATGGGAAAAAAATTTGCTAAGTTTCCTCGGATTCGCACTTAATCTGGATAAATGTAATGCCACAGGCACAACCGAAAACCTTTGTTATATATCCCCTAAAACAGGACACGCAATTTGCAAAACTGCGGGCGAACCATACAAGGATAAGCTTCTTCCCCTTCCAAAAATTTGGAAAAAGGAAAACGAACTATACCTAAACGAAGTATGCTTTTCTGATTTAAAGGAAGCCCTACAAATCCTATCATTCTTTTTTGAACAAAGAATATACTTTGAAAAAAATAAACCCTTTCCGTTTATAAGAAAGGGCTTAGAGAATTTATAATTAACTAATCTTTTAAAGCTTTCAATCTATTCAGAACATTAAGAAGTTTTCTATCACTGTTTACAAATTGAAACTTACCACAACCTAAATCCAAAACATCCATAGTATTCATGTCATCAGGAATCTCAACATCAATTTTTTCACCTTTTTCATTTATACAATATGCAATATCTTCATCATTTATAGTTGAAATAGTATAACGCTCTTTCTTATTTTCATAAAAATCATTATATAAAATTTTTCCATAGTTATATTCTATTTTTGATTTTAAATTTCCATTAGGATAATACAAAAAACTTTTAAACACATCATCTTTAACAGAATTACTATCAAACCGTTCTTTCAATGAACCATCATCATAATATTCTTCAAAATAATATCCATCTTTACCTTCAAAAACCTTTGTTGCAAGTTTTCCATTTTCGTCATAATATAATTTACTTCCCAACAATACACTATCTTTCACATCAAATTGAAAAAGCAATTTACCGTTATTACCATACAAAGAAACCCAACCATTGCTTTTACCTTTTGTATTAACATACTCTGTTTGATAATAATCCTTAAAGAAAGTTGTTCTTTTAACATACCTATCAACAGTATCATTAAAATCAAATTTCATTTTAAGTTTGCCATCTTCATTATAAAAATCCCAAACACCAACTTTTTTACCATTTTTATAAAAAGATTTGGCTTCCATATTTCCATTTTTATAATAAGAGGTAAAAATCTTTGACATACCACTTCTATCTTTCCAAATATCCATAAACGAACCAGAATACATAAATGTTTCTTCCTTCTGTTTCAATTTACCATTATCATAATACTGGAAATTAATCACCATCATTGGATCATCAGAATTTTTATCTTTAAGAGTCATATAAGCAAGAGGTTTTCCATCATCTCTGTATTCAGTACCATCAATTACATAATTATTTTTTATATTACCATAATTAATAATAATTTTACCGTTATCCTTAACCAAAGAAACCATTGGTCCAGACAAAGCTTCATCACCACTTACATTTTGTATTTGCCAAGTATTACAACTGTTATAAATAAACTTTAAACCACTAGGACAAATAACATCTGATACAAGACAGGAATCTTTCATTTCATCTTTTGATTCACAAATTTCCCCATTAAAATAAATACTATCACTTGGTAATTCTTTGTCTTTATAATATTCAACAACAACAGAATTTACTCCACCATCAATAAAACGGTTAAAATTCTTTTTAATAAAATTATCAGATATTTTTTCCTTAATTTTATTTTTATTTGCCTTCAATAACAAATCTTTGATTCTTAAAAGTTCCTTCACAGGGACTTCCACCATCTTGATTTCTTCATCTTCAATTTTAATTTCATTCTTTTCTGATTTTGGATTACAACCAGTAAAGATAACAAGCAACATAAATAACATTAAAAACTTTTTCATAAAAACTCCTCCATAAAAAAAATACTTTCTTAAACAATATAAGAAAGTATTCTGTTTTTCAAGTTTTTTTTACCAACTACACATCATCACTTAATTTTAATTTAACAACCTTGTCTTGAATTTTATTTGTTAAATATTCCACAGGAGATTTTCCTTCATCACTTCCTGCTTTAAGTATAGGTGCATATTCGTTTTTATAACTCATCGCCATAGAAACACCCTCTATGATAACATCAATAACTTTATATGTATCCCCAACCTTCACAATTCGCCAATCAACGACATAATCTTTATCCCCAGGATTATTTGAAATCACTTTACTGGAAACAAAATATTGTCCCTCTTTTTTCCCAGGCTTCACATCACCAACTTGTATTTTCTGATCAGAATATAACGCAAACTTTTTTGCAAAAGTATAAACATTAAGCTCTTCAAACTCCTTTATAAAATTATCTTTCTGAGCAGGCTTTAAATCCCTAGCATACACACCCAACACAAAATTTGAAATAAAATCAAAATCCAAATTTGCATTCAATACTTTACGAAACGGAGGAATCCTTTCCGCAGTAGTTTTTAAATCTTTATTAAAGATTTTAACAATCGCATCATCAATTACCTTTTGAGTATAAGTTTTAACATCACTTAAATCATCTGCCATCACAGAAAATGAAAACATCATAAGCATAGACAACACAGCAAAAAATTTTTTCATATCTACCTCCATTTTTTATTAGCTCAAAATCTAAGTATAATGAAAAAATAAAGAAAATCAAGAAGTTAATTATCCCAATAAAACTTTACAAATTCGTCCAAAACTAGACCATCAGAAACCGACAAAAACGCACTTAACAAAAACGATTTATATATGATATTTCTTGCATCATTCTCGCTTATTCCCCTTGTGTTAAGGAAAAATAAATCATCATTTTTTATCCCGCTAACAGTCGCCCCATGAAACGCAGACACATTTTGAGAATATATACTTTGAAATGGTTTTATAACCCCAGCGGCACTATCCGATAATAATAAAATTTTTGATAACTGATTCGTTTTTATATTTTTAAGCAAAGCCGAAGTTTGAAGCGAAGTCACAAACGAAATCTTACCAACACCATCGGTCACTCCTAAAAATCTTACATCCGAAAGGGAACTTGAACCAATATGTGAAATCTTTGCATCAAACTCCACATTTACATCATTAGAATAAACAGATGTATAGGAATTCAAAGAGGCATTATTCAAAACATTAAAATTATACTTAGTATCAATAATCCCAGATTTAAAAACACAATTATACATATTGTATTTTGCCATATCCCCACATTCTACAAAATCACGCTCCACACTAACACAATCTTTTGAATTATTAATATACCTGTAATGATTAAGCTCCGCCCCAGTTTTCAAATCAACTTGCAAAACCTTATTTTCAAAAAACTTTGTTCCATCTAAGGATAAAGAGGATTCAAGCAAATCCAACTTTGCTCCCTCTTCCAATTCTATTACAATCCTAGGATTGCAAAATAAAACTTTCTCATCTGATACATAAAGAGAAATTATATGAATTGGTTTATCAAGCTTTTCACCTTTTGAAACCTTTAATACAATACCATCAGACAGATAAGCCGAATTTAAACTTACAAATAAATCATTACCAACAAACACCCTGTTTTGTAAAAATGAAGGATTATCAATCAAACAATTTTTTACACCATCACTGTATACAGAAAAAGGCAAATCATCTTCATCCGAAATTTCATTAATATACTTTCCATTCACAAGAACTATTGTATACGCCTCTATATCAAAAGTTTTGTATTTCAAAAGATTTTTAAGATTTGGCACAACCTTTTCATATTCCAACTCAAATTTACTAGCCTTTATAAAATCCCAAATCACAGGACTTATACTTTTCCTATTAAATATCCGCTTATAAGTATCCATTGCATTACGCTTAAATGCAACCGCCCAAGGATAAAAGCCAAGACTATCAAAATTCTTATAATCTGATATAAAAGGTATATCCTCTTTTTCATTAACAACACTTAGATTTATATCAGACATTTTCAAAACCTTCCTTTAATACACATTCGGCAAGCGAGCAATCCCCACTTTTAACAATCACACCACTTTTCATAATATGAACGAAATCAGGCTTTACATTCAAAGTAAGTTGAGAATAATGGGAAACCACAATAAACGAAGTCCCTTTCTCCCTTAAATACTCTATTGCTTTAAGTATTATGTTCACACTGTCAACATCAACACCACTGTCTGGTTCATCAAGAAGAGCAAGCTTTGGTTCCAAGAAAAGCATTTCTAACATACTAAGCCTTTTCTTTTCACCACCAGAAAAGCCGACATTAACCTCCCTTTTAAGCCAAGCATTAGGGATAGATAACAACTGACAATACTTATCAGATAACTTAAAAAACTCTGGTGCCGATAAAGGAGCCTTTCCATTCGCACGCCTTACACTGTTGACCGAATATTTAAGCAATGTTGAAACCGAAAGCCCAGAAATGGACGGAGGATTTTGAAAACTTAAAAATATCCCCTTATCCGCAACCTCTGATATAGAAAGTCCAGCCAAATCCACACCGTCAAAGGAAATACTTCCCCCAACAACCTTATATTTAGGATTTTTTATAATTGTATTTAAAAGAGAGCTTTTTCCACTTCCATTTACCCCCATAATAATATGAGTCTGTCCCTTATCAACGGAAAGATTTACACCATTTAAAATTTCTTTTTCATCAACATTTACTTTTAAATCTTTTATTTCTAACATTTTCTAACCTTCTATACTTATGTTTATAAGTTCTTTTGCTTCCATAGCAAACTCTGCTGGCAAATATCTAACAATATCGCCACAAAATCCATTTACTATAAGACCTGTTGCCTGCTCCTCACTTAAACCTCGCGATTGCAAGAAAAATAATTGTTCATCACTGATAGACGAAACCGAAGCTTCGTGTTCCACCTGTGAAGACATATTCATATTTGATATTTCAGGAAGAGCAAAACTTGCCGACCTGTCCCCAATAATAAGGCTGTCGCATTTGGTATAATTCTTTGCATTTTCAGCACCACGTGCAATTTTCACCATACCCCTATACCCATTTTTTGAATGCCCAAGGGATATTCCCTTTGAAAGTATAGTACTTGAAGTATCACGACCAAGATGAATCATCTTTGTCCCAGTATCCGCCATTTGATAATTGTTAGTAATCGCAACAGAATAAAACTCTCCCTTGCTCCTATCCCCCTTTAATATACAAGACGGATATTTCCAAGTTTTAATTGCTCCTACTTCCAGCTGAGTCCACGAAATCACCGCGTCATCGTATGCAATTCCCCGCTTTGTCACAAAGTTATAAATACCGCCCTTGCCTTCTTTATCACCAGCATACCAATTTTGAACAGTAGAGTATTTAATCTTTGCACCACGAAGTGCCACAAGCTCCACCACACCACTGTGAAGTTGATTGTCATCACGAATAGGTGCAGAACAACCTTCTAAATATGAAACCTCACTTTCCTCATCCGCAACAATCAAAGTTCGCTCAAACTGACCAAGCTTTTCCGTTTGAAGCCTGAAATAACTGGAAAGCTCTATCGGACACTTTACCCCCTTTGGAATATACACAAAAGTTCCATCACTAAACACCGCAGAATTAAGGGCAACAAAGTAATTATCCATAACTGGAACAACCGAAGAGAAATATCTCCACACTAAATCAAAATGATTCTTCAATGCTTCACTCATAGGACAAAATATAATACCAAGCTCCGCCAACTGCTCCCTATATGTGGTTTTTACCGAAATACTATCCACAACCGCATCAACTGCCTGAGTATTCCCAAGCAACATTTCTTGTTCACGAAGAGGGACTCCCAACTTGTCATAGGTTTTCTTTATCTTCTCATCAACTTCCTTATTTTCAACCTTTGGACGGGAAAAATAATATATATCATTGTAATCAATAGGGGCATAGTCAAACAAAGCCCAATGTGGCTCCACCATTTTTTGCCATTTATGAAAGGCATCAAGACGGAATTTTAAAACTTCCTCCGATTCCCCATTTTTTGCACTTATATACTTAATAACATCTTCGGATAAACCCTTTACCCCAATAACATCAGAGGCGATTTTGGGATCAAAACCAGCCTTATATTCAGACAAATTCTTATCAATAATATTTTTTAAATTTTCTTTTACCATAATTGAAAACTACTATATAAATATAGCAGTTTCAAGTTTAAAAGAAATGTTCTTATTTTGTTTCACGTGAAACATTTTGACGTATTTCAAAGTAAAATCAATAGGTTAATATAAAATTTCAAATAATCTAAAAATCAAACATTAAGAATTTATTCCTCAACATCATCATCAACCAATCTCATTATTTCATCAATATTTACCTTTTTTGAATGAGTATTTTCCGATTCTTCCCCATTATTATCACGAAGAATCGCCTGCATTTCTTCATCTTCACCCATTACATTTACAAACTTTTCCGATGAATGCAAAGCCATATTCAAAATATTATGCACTTTGCCAAGCTCCCCTTCTTCAATAAGAGAATACACAAACCCATCCAAATCATAATTTTTAAGAGTTTTTAATAACTTATTGTATTTAGTGGAAAAAATTCCAATACTTCCCGCAACAAGAGCATCTTTTTTAACTTTCCGTCTTAAATTTTCATCAAAATGCGGAGTCGATTCCCTTAAATCCAAAATAATTTTACACACAGAATAAAGCCTGTTGTCCCCATTTTTATTCAAAGCATCAAAAATAATCACATCTGACGCCATCCCAGTTTTAGAAATAATGTCGGCTAAACAAACACTTATATCATTTAAAACAATAGGCAAATTCAAAAAGAACTGATTCGTAAAACCTAACTTTCTTACCTCTATTAAAGCCTTTGAAACAGTTTGAAGAGATGACATCTGAGCCTTATTTCCAGCCAAAATATTAAGCAAAATCCCTCTATTAAAGTGATTCGATACCCCAATAAACAATATTACCCCAACAAACAAAAGCAAAATGACTGGCATACCAACCGCAAAAATCATATACGCCATATCCTGGGGTAGAATCTGTCCGACTCCTTGGAAATCAGGACCTGAAAGGAAATAATTACTACTCCAAACACCCCAAAAAATACCTAAAAAACATATAAAACCTATCAAAGAATATAACCCAACCATCGCAGTTTTCTCCCATTTTTTAAATTTTTCTTAATGTATTATATCACAAATAATCATTAAATTATAGATTTTTCTGTATTTTTCACTCGTCAAGAATTTTATTTTATAAAAAACACAAAATATAGTTTGCCAAGTTAAAAAAAATACTATATATTGTTTTATGAAGGACGAAAATAAGAAAAAACAATTACTTATAAATAAAGGAGAGAAAAGTGAGTAATCAAACAAACAAAGAAAACGAAAAAATTATAAACCTAACCCCTTTAAAAAAGTTAAACATTAAACAAATTGTAAAAAGAAACGGGGAAGTTGTTGACTTTGATATAGAAAAAATTCACAATGCAATAAAACTTGCTGGTGAAGCAACAACTCCTTTCTCTCCCGAAGATTTAATAAAACTTACAAATAATGTAATAAAAGTATTAAACCACAAATACGACGGCAACCAAGCTGTATTCATTGAAAAAATCCAAGACATAGTTGAACAAGTCCTAATTGATGCAAATTTCTATGAAACAGCCAAAGCTTATATATTATATAGAGAAAAAAGAGCACAAAGCCGTGATTCCGAAAAAATCAAAATTGATGTTGAAAAATCAATCAGCGAGTACCTAAACCAACTTGACTGGCGTGTAAATGAAAACGCAAACCAAGGTTATTCTTTGGGCGGTATGATTTTAAACATTTCTGGTAAAGTTGTTGCAAACTACTGGCTTTCATATATATATCCAAAGGAAATTGGCGACGCCCACAGAAACGGCGACTTCCATATCCATGATTTAAGTATGCTTTCTGGATATTGTGCTGGTTGGTCACTCCGCGCATTACTAGAAGAAGGTTTCAATGGTGTTCCAGGACACGTTGAATCTATCGCACCAAGACACTTGTCTTCTGCGGTTGGTCAAATGGTAAACTTTATGGGAACACTTCAAAACGAATGGGCTGGCGCACAGGCTTTTTCATCAGTTGACACATACCTTGCTCCATTTGTTCGTCTTGATAATATGAGCTACAAAGAAGTAAAACAAAAAATCCAAGAACTTATTTACAACCTTAACGTTCCAAGCCGTTGGGGAACACAAACTCCATTTACAAACTTTACCTTTGATTGGGTATGTCCAAAGGATTTGGCACCACAACACCCAAAAATCGGTGGTAAGGAAATAGAAGAGTTCACCTATGGCGATCTTCAAAAAGAAATGGATATGATTAACAAAGCATACATAGAAGTTATGACACAAGGTGATGCGATGGGTCGTCCATTCACATTCCCTATTCCAACATATAACATCACAAACGATTTTATATGGGAAGGTGAAAATGCAGATTTGCTTTTTGAAATGACTGCAAAATATGGACTTCCATACTTCCAAAACTTTATGAACTCTGATTTAAAACCAACTGATGTTCGCTCTATGTGTTGCAGACTTAGACTTGATGTTCGCGAACTTTTAAAACGTGGAAACGGACTTTTCGGTTCTGCTGAACAAACAGGTTCAATCGGTGTTGTAACAGTAAACTGTGCAAGACTGGGCTATAACTTCAAGGGTAATTTAGAAGGTCTTTACTATCAACTTGATCACCTTATGGAACTTGCAAAAACAAGTTTGGAAATCAAAAGAAAGACAATTCAAAAATTAATAGACGGTGGACTTTACCCATATACAAAAAGATATTTGGGAACACTACGCAACCACTTCGCAACAATCGGTGTAAATGGTATCAATGAAATGATAAGAAATTTCACAAACGACGAATACGATATTACTGATATGCGTGGTCAAAAAATGGCTGCTGACTTCCTTGATCACATACGTGAAAAAATGGTTGAATTCCAAGAAGAAACTGGCAACCTTTATAACTTAGAGGCTACCCCAGCAGAAGGAACAACCTATCGTTTTGCAAAGGAAGATGCAAAAGTTTACTCTGATATAATCCAAGCAGGAAAGAAAGAAGCTCCATACTATACAAATTCTTCACAAGTTCCTGTTGGCTATACAGAAGATCCATTTGAAGTTTTGGATATTCAAGACGCACTTCAAACAAAATATACTGGTGGAACAGTGCTTCACCTTTATATGTCAGAAAGAATATCCGATTCCGCAACCGCAAAAAAGATTATAAAAAGGGTATTTGAAAACTACCGTGTTCCATACATAACAATAACACCAACATTTTCAATTTGCCCAAAGCACGGATATATCGCAGGTGAACACGAATATTGTCCTATCTGTGATGAAGAAATCATATCAAAAGAAAAAGCAATTGCATAAATTTTGATATTGATATTAAGGGAAAAATAGTATATAATAAAACTAATAACTAAAAAAGGAGGAAAAAATGGAAACATTTGAAAAAAAATTAGATAACAACAAAAGAACTAAATGCGAAATTTGGACACGTGCTATGGGATATTGCCGTCCAGTTCAAAATTTCAACAAAGGTAAAAAATCAGAATTCTATGAAAGAAAATATTTCACAGAATCTGCAACAATGGAATCAATGAATTGCAATTGTGTATACGATAAAAAAATCGCATAATTAACAATTCAGAAAATGAAAATCCCCTCAAACCGAGGGGGATTTTTTTTATCTTTGTTTTGCCTTTTGAATTAAATTAAGGTTTAAATCAATAACATTTTTATCAGGAGCATAAGCTACATAATTTTGATCAAGGCTTTGATATGGATATAGAACTGTATATTCACCCAAATCTTCGGTATCTTGACTTACAAATGCTCTTCCTTTTATATCCATTATATCATGGCTTTTTACATTAACTGAACGAACTTCATACTGATTTGTTTTATAAGAGAATTTAAGACGTTGCTCAATTATATTTTTAATTTCATCTTTGCTAGTTGCATGTTTCTCAACAATTTTCGCAAAACTTCCACTACTCCAAAGATGAACTTCATTAAAGATTATATCATAAAGTTTTTTAGATGTATTTCGTTTCATTTTTATATCCTTTATTTTTTTATCTTTGCTTATCTTTTAATTGAGGGAATAGATTTAAAACTTCATTATAATTTTTCGATTGCTTCATAAATTCTTTATTCTCTAACAATTCTTCACAAAGAGATTTTCTATTTAAAAACATAAATCCCAACCGTTTTGAACTGTCACTTTCACGAACAAAACTTTTTATAATAGACTTATTATCTTTTATAGAATTAAGCAATTTTAATGTATCATTTAAAAGCGTCTGTTTAAGTTCTAAGTCTATAAAATCTTCTGGTTTATTGGACAAAGCAATATCTGCATAAAATATAGATAACAAACTATCTATAATTATATATTTCTCATTCGTATCTACTAAATTTGCAAAATTTAATATGATATTTAAATAAGAATCAGATGAAACTTTTAAAACTTCTTTAAAAAGACGTTTTGCAATATTCTCTGATAAGTTCATCAATTCATCTATGTCATATGAACCCCTATGATTATTTATCATAACAAAAGATTCAACATTTTTTATTCTTTCATATTCTTCCATTACATCTTCATAAGTAAGATATTTGATTTTTTCGTTGTTTATATTTGCATTTTTCATAATAGAACCTCTTTTTTGTTATTACACAAAAAAGTTTAAACAAAAAGAAACCAAATGTCAATATTTATTTTGAGTTTTTATCTTCATCAATCTTCAAAGACAATAGTCTTTATCCATCCCATTGAAGGGAGCTTATAATTAAATACATAATTACTTTCTGATGAATAGGTTATATTTATATACTCTTTTTTTATTTGCAAAATTCATTTATAGTAAAATTTATAAAATAAATTTTACCGAGCACACCCCTTCCCCCCCTTGCGGGGTGTGCTCTTTTGGTTGGTATTTAATTCTTTTGGTTGTTGCATTTCCTGACTGGTAGTTTTTGTTTGTCGTTACATTTTGGACATCTTCGTTCACTTCGTGCTGATTAAGATTTTCCCATTAACTAAAAAAAACAGCCCCTCAAACCGAGGGGCATTCAATTATCTTATTTGACTAACATATTCCTTAAATTTCTCATTAAGAAGATACGCATATTTTCCATACGAATTTAATGTTTTATAAGATTCTACAGTATCACTATACTTATTAACCGCAATAAGGTCTACTCCATATTTATGATGAGCCACAATAGCACTTCCGCCTACATCTTCATCATTAAGAGATATGTCCGTATGAACTATTGCATCTCCACCATCAACCTTACCATTCTTATTAATATCTAAAACAACATCCCTATAATCATTATAACCTAAAACAGCTTTCCTAACAGAAGACACTTCTAATATAACCGCCTCTTCAATCTTCGCAGTCCTAATTCTTTCAGTTTCACGATAATCTTTATAAAATAATGCACTAGGAATAGCCGCAATCATAGAAAAAAGTATAAATGTATCAATAACAGACTTAATAGTAGACTTCATAATAACACCCCTTTAAAAATAAACATAAAAAAGTTATAAACAAAATTTTAACCGTTGTCAAGTAAAAATTAAGGAATTTTTTTACATATCTTGACTAAGCCAGCAAAAAAAAATATAATCAAGAAAAACAGGAGAAACTTATGGCAAATTCAAATATTATTGTTGGAGGATTCGTCCCATTCACAACCATTGACTACCCAAATAAAATATCAGCAGTCATTTTTTTACAGGGCTGTCCATGGAGATGTATTTACTGCTCCAACCCTCACCTTTTTGAATTTCGCCGTCATACTCAAAATGACAAAGACAACTGGGAATATATCCTAAACACCCTTCAAAAAAGAACAAAGACTCTGGACGCCGTAGTCTTTTCTGGCGGTGAAGCCTCCGCCCAAGCAGACGAAATCATAACTGCAATAGAGGATATACACGCAATCGCTCCTCACTTCAAAATCGGTCTTCACACAAACGGCTGTTTTCCAGAAAACCTTAAAAAACTTGCACCTCTCATTGACTGGATTGGCTTTGATATAAAGGCTCCATGCAAAAAATATTACGATATTACAAAGGTAAAGGGAAGCGGAGAACAAGCTTACGAAAGTCTACAATACCTTCTATCTCAAAACAAAGATTTAGAGGTCCGCACAACCGCCGACCCTACTGTTCTAACAAAAGAGGATATTATTGAAATTGCAAAAACAATAACCGAAATGGGCGTAAAAAAATACGCAATCCAAAGATACCGCCCTGTGGATAAGGAAAATCCAAACAATCAACCCGCACAACAAATCACACAATTTTTCACGGACAAGGAATTTGAAAAAACTTTGCGAGATATTGTTTGCGAGCTGGAATTAAGATTTTAAAATAACCCCTTGCAAAAAAAACATCACTATTTTATAATCGGTAGAAAATAGCAAAAGGAGAAAGTTATGAAACAACATAGAGAAGTCGTAATCATAGGTTCTGGTCCAGCGGGATACTCTGCTGGTATATATTCTGCAAGAAACGGAAATCACCCTCTTATAATCACAGGTGTTGAATTCGGCGGACAAATTACAAAAACTTTTGACCTTGAAAACTACCCTGGTTTCACAGAAAAAATTGACGGTATCTATATAACCGAGCAAATGAGGAAACAAGCCGAAATCTTCGGTGCTGAAATCCTTGCTGATACAGTGATAGAAGTTGACTTCAAAAACCGCCCATTCACAATTAAATGTGAAAATGATAACATAATTACTGCCGATGCTGTGATTATCGCAACTGGTGCTACACATAGGAAATTAGGTCTTCCTAATGAAGCAAAATTAACAGGCCACGGAATTTCATACTGCGCAACTTGCGATGGATTCTTTTTCAAAGGCAAGGAAGTATTCGTAGTTGGTGGCGGAAACACCGCAATATACGAAGCCCTACACCTTTCAACTGTATGTAAAAAGGTAAATGTAATACACCGCCGTGATCATTTCACCGCAGAACACATAAACCAAACCCACCTTTTCAACACACCAAACATTTCAACAATTTGGAATTCTGTTGTAGTAGAGGCAGAGGAAAAGGACGGCAAACTTTCATCTATCACAGTTGAAAATGTTGATACAAAGGAAAGAACGACTTACGAAACAGAAGGCTTGTTCATCGCAATCGGAAACATTCCACAAACCGAACTTTTCAAGGACAAACTTCCACTTGATAACGCTGGCTATATAATCACAAAACCAGACCTCTGTGCAACAGAAGTTGACGGTGTCTTTGCCGCAGGAGATGTGAAAAATCCACGTTTCAAACAAGTTGTAATTGCCGCAGCCTCTGGCGCCCAAGCTGCTATGGAAGCAACAACTTACCTTATATCATTGGAAAAATAAATGTTATTCGTTGGTGCGAATTATGGAAGAGGAGCTGAAAAAACTCCAATTAATGACGGCTGTGAAAAAGCACCTGAAAAAATACAAACATTATTTCCAAACCATAATTGGACTATGCTCTACCCTACCTGGGATTTTGATATAGAAAAATTAACTGCCGACAGATTTTCTGAAAACTTTGAAATGCAAAAAATTATTTATAATTGCATATCAAACATTCCCAAAAAGGATATAGAAAATCATATTTTTATTGGTGGCGACCACTCCACAAACTTCGCCCACTTCAAAGCCGTAAAACAATTCTTTCCAAATGAAGACATAGGACTTATTTACGTTGACGCACATTTTGACATACACACCCCAGAAACATCACGAAAAGAAGCCTCTGGCTCACCACACGGAACAAACGTCCGCCATCTTTTGGGCTTTGGCGATAAACGATTTTTAAGTCTTGGAAACACCCAACCCCCACTTAAAAAAGAACATTTATTTTTCATTGGCGCTCGCTCCTTTGAACCATCAGAATTACAATTTGTAAAAAATGAAAATATCTTTATAACCGACCAAACAAAAATAAATAAAAAGGAATATTTAGAGCAAACAATAAAGGAAATATTCACAAAATTAAACGGCAAAAAATACATAATCTCATTTGACTTTGACGTAATAAACCCTACCGATTTTCCAGCCGTCCAAGTCCCAGAAAAAAATGGTATAGATTTTAAAACAATAAACGAAATCATACCCCAACTTATAACACCAAACCTTATATGTACCGAATTTGTTGAATACGCACCAAAGCTTGATAGCATAGGCGATTCTTTGGCAAAAGTAAAAACTATCATAACCCATTTTATAAAGTAGGAAGTCATACCTGTGGAAAAAATTTTCAAACTATGTAAAAATATCTTTATGATAAAAAAAGAAACCCAACATACCGTATACGAAACTTTATCGGATGCAAAAAATATTTTAAAAAATGCAGGAATTGAAAGTTTTGATTTGGATTCCCGTGTTCTTCTTTCTTTTATTTTAGGCATAGAACATCACTTATTCATTTCCAATCCAAAGGCAATAGTCCCCCCTAAACAATACAAGGAATATTTAAAACTTATCAAACGAAGGGCAAAAAATGAACCAATCGCCCAAATCACAAATCAAAAGGAATTTTGGTCCCTTCCTTTCAAAATAACAAAACAAACCTTAATCCCAAGACCAGATAGCGAAACTTTGATAGAAGCAATAAAATCCGAATTCAAGGATATAAATTCCAAACATAAAATAATTGACCTTGGAACTGGCTCTGGCTGTCTTCTCCTTGCACTTTTAAGCGAATATAAAAATGCAATAGGCTTTGGCTTAGACATACACCAAAACACAATAAAAACCGCAAGGGAAAACGCGAAAAAACTATCAATGGATAATCGCGCTCAAATATTAAAACACAGTTGGCATAACAAACACCCACATAAAAAAATAAAGGATATAAAGTTCAACATTGTAATATCAAATCCCCCATATATTACCAAAAACGATATGAAAAAACTTGATATAGATGTGAAAAAATACGAACCCCACAGTGCCCTTTACGGCGGACACGATGGATTAATAGAATACCGAAGCCTCGCAAAAGCCCTATACTACTGGAACATAATTGAAGAAAAAGGAAAAATATTTTTGGAAATGGGAAAAGGTCAAGAAAACGACATAAAAAAAATCTTTGAAGCATTCGGTTTTAAATTCATAAAATACTTCAAAGATTTAAACGGAATAATCCGAGTAATAGAACTTCAAAAAAAATAATTATCTTTCGTTTTTCCAAGATGCCAAAACTTTATCCATATTATTTTTATTTACAATCTTAACTACTTTATAAACATTTTCATTATTCCTTGGCATATTTACAACTTCATCATCCACAGCAATAATGTTATCAGCATTCATATAACTCGCACCTCTTTTATTATCAATAAGGATACGACCTTCAAGCACTTCAACACCATTTCCAAAAGATTTCATACTCTTAGTTCTATCCAAAAAATCCCTTTCAACAGCACCTTCCAAAACAAGCTTTGTATCCTTTTTTATTTGCAAAAGTTGAAATTCCTTTAATGAAAGTTTGGATTTTTTATCAACAACAAGCTGTAAATCAAAATCCCTTTTTCCATCACCATTTATATCCACAGGCACATAAGAATTCAACACCACTTTTTTATTATCACGAGAAAATTCATTAACAACATCATCGGTTGCAACAGCCTCCACCACTTCATAATTTTTAAATCTGCTTTTATTATTTTCAGAAATGGCGCAAGAAATAATAATACCTAAAAGCACACTGGCACTTGCCAAATAAACTACCCCACTTTTACACATAGAAGAAACCTTTTCTTTGAAAGCCTCCGCATCAAAATGAAATTTATTTTCCATAATAAAAACTCCTTAAATTATTAAAATTACCCTTATTATAAACAAAAATTAATAAATGTCAACATATTTAAAAGAAAATTCTTGATTTTAAAAGATACTGTGATATACTTCCCATCATAATTTGCACCCTTGGAGGCAAATTTAACTTTATAATTTAACAAAAAAGGATAAAAAAATGGCAAATAAAGTCGTATTAAATGTAAAAGCAAGAGAAAATAGTGGTAAGGGGGCCGCACGTGCTACAAGAAGAGCTGGTTTAATTCCTGCTGTAATCTATGGAAATAAACAAGATCCTGAACTTATCTCTATTACACCAAAAGATTTAATTAAACAAATGCAAACAAAGGGTTTCAGAACTCGCCAATTTGAACTTGAAATAGAAGGCAAAAACAAAAAAGAACTCGCCCTTTGCCAAGCAATTCAATATGATAAGGTTAAAGATAACCCAATCCATGTTGACTTTTTAAGAATTGATTTGAACAAGGAAATCACCGTTGAAATCCCATTCACATTCGTTGGCGAAGCAACATGTGCTGGTGTTAAAAAAGGTGGCGTTCTTAACATCGTAAACCGTTCAGCCGATGTTATTTGTAAAGCATCTGATATGGTTGACAGCATAGAAGTTGACGTTTCAAAACTTGACGTTGCAGAATCTATTCACTCTGACGCAGTTCAACTTCCAAAGGGTTTACGTTTTGCAAATCACGAAAAGTTCACTATTGCAACTATTACTTCCGCTGTATCCGAAGTTGTTGAAACATCTGCACCAGAAGCAACCGAAGTTCCATCAGCACAAGAAGAAAAGGCTGCAAAGAAAGCTGAAACAAAAGAAGATGCAAAATAATTCTTCAAACATATACAAGGCAAGGGAAGTTTTCAAAAAGAAACTTCCCTTTCTTTTAATGCGAAACAAAATAATCGCATCTATAAAATCCTTCTTTCAAAAAGAAAACTTTACAGAAGTTGACACCCCTATCCTTCAATATTGCCCAGGAATGGAGGTCCACCTAACGGCATTTGAAACAAAATTTGTAAACATCACTGGCGAACCATCAAAAACATTATACCTTCACACTTCACCAGAATTCGCCATGAAAAAACTTTTAAGCTTTGGTTTGGAAAATATATTTCAATTCACACATACCTTCCGAAATGAAATTATATCGCCTACCCATTACCCAGAATTTACAATGCTTGAATGGTATAGACTTAACCACAACTACACAAAGCTAATGTCCGATTGTGAGGATATTTTAAAAGAAGCACTTCTCTCTATCGGCAAAACCGAGTTTACATATAATGGAAAAACTTGCACCCCATTTAATGGAATTGAAAAATTAACTATACAGGAAGCATTCCAAAAATTCTGCCACTTTGATATTCTCGCGACCATTGATAACCCAGAAAATCCATCAAAGAATTTATTGGAGGCAGAGGCAAAAAAACTCCACATCAACGTATCTGAAATTGACACCTGGGACGACATATATGAAAAACTTATGTTTGAATATATTGAACCAAACTTAGGTATAGATAGACCAACAATCCTTTACGAATACCCAATTCATCAAGCCGCCCTTTCAAAGGCAAAACCAGAAAACCCAAATATTGCAGAAAGGTTTGAACTTTACATTTGCGGGGTGGAAGTTGCAAACGCATTCACAGAATTAACCGACCCAGAAACCCAACTTTCCCGTTTCAAAAAGGATATGCAGACCAAAAAGGATTTATACGGCATCACTTACCCAATTGATGAAGAATTTATAGAGGCATTAAAATACATCCCCTCTGCCACAGGGATAGCAATGGGTATTGACCGATTAATAATGCTATCCACTGGGGCAAAGGATATAACAGAGGTCCTTTGGACCTCAATCCCAACCTTATAACAATGTGTACCCTCAAATGAGGGGATTTTATTTTACATCCAGAAACAAATTATTAGATGTAAACTCTTGACATTTTCCATAGGTCCTGCGAAGCTTTAAAGAACCAGCATTAGAATATAAGTATTCAACATAATCATCAGGGTAAATATTAGCTCCATAAAAATCATCATCAACATGAGCTGAAGTCACTTTAAATTTTACTCCTTTAGCACTAACAACAGGTTCCTTTTGTCTTTTATCAACAATAATGGTAATATCATAAGGTTCATTTTTACAACACTTCATATTAACAACAATATACCCAGGAGGACACATTTGATCAGATATAAGGTTTTCAATAGATAAACACTTTTTCCCATCAAAATATTGCCCTGCAGGACAGCCTTCTGGTATACAGCTATAATAAGTTTGTGCATTTACATTTGATGCTACAAGAGTAGCGATTGCAATTAAAGATAATTTAATTTTATTTCTCATTTGTTTTTCTCCTTTTTTTGTTATTTGTTTTTTCCTTTGTGTTGAAAATTTTATTATTTACGTTTGCCAATATGCGCCAGCCCGAAAAGTTCGGGCCGCGGGCGGGCGCTAATAATTGAATCTTTTTTATAAATATTTTTTCTCATAGTATTTATTTCTCCTTATTTTTAATAAAGCAAATTTACATTTTGCGAGCCACCCGCGGGTGCGGGGTGTCGGGTGTGCCATTTTCTGACTGTAAAGTTTTTGTTAGTTGTTGCATTTTTATTTACCTCCTTATTAGTTAAAATTTTTTATATCTTCCTCAATTATCAA
>JAAVBN010000024.1 GCA_014803545.1 bacterium
ATGAACAAACTGATAGCCGTATCAGCATTAACTTTATTACCAACAACTACAAGAGCAGAGTCCGTGTATATGTGCGAACCTTGCCCAGCAGGTTATTCTTGTAATAACGGCGTCAAAACCCCTTGCCCCGCCGGTACTTACTCAGGCGCCGTCTCTACCTCCTGCACCAATTGTTCGGCGGGTCAGTATCAAGATGCATCAGGTCAGTCAAGCTGTAAAACTTGCCCTGAGGGAAAATTTTCCAATAGCAATAAATCTGCTTGTGTTAATAAATGCACCGTTAGTGCAGTGAATTATAAAAATTCTTATATTTATTCATCAGGTTGTGGTTGTGTTAATCAAGGATCAGGTGGTGCTCCTAGTTCTCTAATGAGTAGTTGTCGGTGTGAAGTAAGAAGTGAAACAAAAATAATTACAGCTGGTCAAAAGGCAGGAACAACTATTACTGTCGGTACTTGGATATATTCTGGATCTATGTCAACATCAAAAAGCAATTCTTCTAGTGGAAGTAATTATTGTGTAAGCTGTCAGAGTAAAGGTAATTATAAATCTTGTTCCTCAGTTAAATTAGTTTATGATTATTCAACAAATAAAATTAAATTCCAATGTGCTGATGGAACTGTGCTTGCAATGGTAGATGCTAAGGATTGTTAATTAAACCAAAAAAACTCCCCTCAATCCGAGGGGGTATTTTTTTAATACATACTTGAAAGAATATGTCGGTAATTTTTAATATCCTTTATTACCTTTCCTGTACCAAGAGCAACACATAATAATGGATTATCCGCAATTGAAACAGGAAGCCCTGTCGCATGACGAATTGCAAAATCTAAATTTCTTAAAAATGCACCGCCACCAGTTAAAACTATACCCTTATCAACTATATCAGATGCAAGTTCAGGTGCAGTGTTTTCAAGAGCAGTCTTTACAGCATCAATAATTTCACGAACTGGCTCTGATAAAGCCTCCGCAATCTGAGCTTCATTTAATGTAAGTTCACGAGGAATACCATTCATTAAATCACGTCCCTTTATTTCAATACAACGACCACCTTCATCATTATCAGGAATTGCACAACCAATTTCTTTTTTTATGATTTCAGCACTTCTTTCACCAATAAGAAGGTTATGATTTCTTCTGATGTAATTTATAATAGCCTCATCCATTTTATCACCACCAACACGAATAGAGCGAGCATAAACTACACCACCAAGTGATAAAACAGCAACTTCTGTTGTTCCACCACCAATATCAACAACCATAGATCCAGTTGGTTCACCAATAGGAAGTCCCGCACCAATTGCGGCTGCAACTGGTTCTTCAATAAGATAAACTTTTCTTGCACCACTTACCTCTGCTGATTCTTGAATAGCCCTTCTTTCAACTGCGGTTGAACCAGATGGAACACAAATCACTATTTGAGGGAAAGTAAAATTCTTTCTGTTTAAAACCTTTTGTATGAAATATTTAATCATAGCCTCGGCTACTTCAAAATCAGCAATAACACCATCTTTTAATGGGCGAATAGCTTGAATATTTCCAGGGGTACGACCAAGCATTTTCTTTGCTTCCTCACCAACGGCTAAGATTTCCTTTCTTCCACGTTCTTCCTCTGTTATTGCAACAACAGATGGTTCATTTAAAACAATACCCTTATCCTTTACATAAATAAGAGTATTTGCAGTGCCTAGGTCAATACCTAAATCACTTGAAAATAAGCTTGTAATAGATGATAACATAATAAATCTCCCCTGTAATTTTGATTTTTTTATATATTAAAATAAACCGTTAAAAACTACAAGGAAAAAATATAAAATATGCAAGATTTTTACACTATTTGTAAATAATTACGTTTGCATTGCTTAAAATTATAAATTTATCCTCTATTATTATAGGGGTAGTATCTATAACAGATGTCAATTTTTCCCTGTTGATTTCCTTTCCTGTATATGGATTAATTCGTATAATTTCACCATTTGAGAAAGTAAGGATTATTTGATTATTTACTAATAATGGGTCAAAAGCTATTGCTTTTTTATCATCTATATCAATTTTTTTTGACCAAATTGTTTTACCATTCGTTATATCGATCGCATTTAAAATATTGTCATTATTTATATCAAACATAAATTTATTGGAAAAAGCAGGGGTTGTGATACCTCCTATTGGCAATTCCCAAATAGTTGAGCCATTTTCCAAATTAAAGGCTTTCATATTGTCATTATATCCCTTTACAATGACAACATTTCCATCGGTAATTGGATTTGCAATTATATCAGACATATTGTTAAGGCTTGTTTTATTAATTTTATGTAATGCTTCAAGCCAAATTGCAGTATTCATATCACGCATTAACATATGAACTTCACCATTTTGAAAGGCAACAACCAAATTGTTATTTATACACATAGGTGTAGAACCCTTTACAAAAGAATTTGGTTCTTCCATAGTTTTATGAACGAAGAGCTTTTCACCTGTTTTTGCATCAATTACAAAAAATTCACCTATATCATTTGAAAAATAAAGTTTATCATCACAAATTTGAAGTCCAGATTTAAGTGGAGTATTGAAATATTTACTGTAAATTATTTCTCCATTTTCAGGATTTATCGCAACAAGTTGAGAACTGTTTGTAATTGCATATAATCTTTCATTATCAAGAGCCAATGCCCCATATCTTAAATACTCATTATTTATAAGGCGAGGATTAGACCATAAAGTTTTTCCTGTATCAAGAGAAGTTGCCATAATTTTCAATTTCCCATCAATTGTGAAAACTGCTTTTTTATTTGCAACTGGGCTATAAAGTATTTGTGAAATACTGTTCTTTACCCCTATATCATTTTTAGCAAATTTCGTTAATTTCTTTTTTCCACCAATATGTCCAATGGTATTAGAGGAATTTCCCGAAGACGCAGTCCAACTTTCGTTTATATATGGGCGATTAAGAAGTATTTTTTCATCAGCAGAGTTTTCTTTCTTATCTATATTTTTTTCAAAAACAGATACTCTTTCCCCGACAAGAGGGTCCTTTGCCGTTTCACAAGCAGAAATTATAAATGAAAGGATTAGAATAAATATTCCACGTTTAAAAATTTTTAATATAGTCATACTCCAATCCTCCTTTTATATTATTTTGCTGTTTGACTTTTTAAAAAGTTAAGCATATTTAAGCTTTGTGATTTTAAGCCAATAGGTGTTTTTTCATTTTCAACAATCCTGTCAAAAGTAGTCTTTGCCAAGTTTGGATTATTTTGAGAAATGTAAATAACTCCTAAAACAAATTGAGCAGAAAAATAAAATGGCTTACTTGCAGATATTTTTGAAAGAAGCTTTATTATTTCTGTTTTTTGGGAATCTGTTATATCATTTTGGGCAAAATTAAGAGTTGCAAGTTTTAAAATCGCCAAATCTTTAAATGAAGAATCAGTTGCCTTTTTTATAATAGTTTTCAAAGTATCTATTGCAGATGCAATATCTCCACTTTCTAATTGCATAGAATAAATATTGAAATACGCAATATCACGATAACCGTATTTAGCACTTTTTACAAATTCCTCTAACTCTTTTATTTTATCAGCAGAAGAAGTTTTATTTGACATAATACGTTCAAAAGCAACTGCTTGCTTTAAGCTTGTTTCTTTTTTATTACTTTCATAAACATTTTTACTTATTGTAATTGCAAGTATTAAAACAATTATTCCTATTATATAATATTTATATTTGTTCCAGAAAAGAATCGCTTTTTCGGTTCTAACATCTTCGTTCACTTCACGAATAAAAGCTCTTTGTTGACTTTCAATATATTGGTCTTTTAATGATTTTTCTTTATTTTGCATAATCTCACTCCTATTCTTGATTATTTTCTGGGTTTAATGAATTTATAACCTTTTTTTGAAGTTTGATAAGCTCTACTATACCAGCTCTTGCCATAGATAAAAGCTTTAAAAATTCATTTTCAGTAAATGGAACTTTCTCTGCGGTTCCTTGGATTTCAACAATACCACCGCTTCCAGTCATAACAAAGTTAGAATCAGTTTCAGCACTACTATCTTCATTAAAATCCAAATCAAGCATAGGTGTGCCATTTACTATACCACATGAAACAGCAGCTATGTAATCATTAATTGGAGATTCTGAAAGCTTATATTTATATTGAAGTTTTTGCATTGCTTGATAAAGTGCAATAAATCCACCAGTAATTGATGCAGTTCTTGTTCCGCCGTCTGCTTGAAGAACATCACAATCCACAATTATTTGACGTTCACCCATTTTTTCCAAATCAACAACCGCACGAAGTGAACGACCTATCAATCGTTGTATTTCCTGTGTTCTTCCAGATTGATGTCCGCATTTAACTTCTCTTTCAATTCTTGTTTGGCAAGAAGCAGGAAGCATTGCATATTCTGCGGTAACCCAACCTGTTCCACTATGTTTTAAAAACATAGGGACTCTGTTTTCAATTGTTGCTGTGCAAAGAACGCGTGTATCACCAAAAGAGACTAAGCATGAGCCATCGGCAAATTTGTTTACACCCGCAAGAATTTCTATTTTTCTTAAAGATTCGTTTTTTCTTGAAAGAGCTCTCATTTTTTATCCTTGAATTATTAATTTATTTTAGGTATTATATAGTTATATATAATTTTTTTTAAAAAGGCAAGTATGAAACAGAATCTTATGAATTCTTTGATGATTTTATCAGAAGCGGTAGATGAACTTAACCGCGTTTTTTCTTTATATAAAAATGTGAAAAGAGAAGAAGCCTCTATCCAAACTGATGATTTCAAGGCAATACAATCAAAATTACAATCAGAAATTGATGCGTTAAAACAAAGTCTTATGTTTGAACGTGATAAAATTGCCCGTGCAAACGAAGAAATTAAATCCTTATCAGTTGAACTTAAAAACAATTTATAATTTGAAATAGGGAGAGAGAATTATAAAATGACTACACTTAATTTTAAAATAAATGAAAAAAATTATTCGGTTGATTGTGGTGTTGGTCAGGAAACACAAATCCTTTCTATTGTAAAAATGATTGATGAGAAGGCAAAATCCCTTGCAAAAATGTTTGGTGAGGTTGACAGCGAAACCCTCCTTTTAATGGTATGTATTTTGGTATTTGGGGAGCTTGAAAAGGCAAAAAATAAACTTTCCTCCCTTGAAATGGATATAAAAAGTATGAAACAAGATGATATAGATATAAACGGACTTAACAATATTATTATTGATTTAGCAAAAAAGGTTAAATCTATATCCTCTTCTATTAAAAATGAAACAACCCTTAATCCTTAGGAGATATTATTATGGCTGATAAATTAAAAGATAAAAAGAAACAAGTTGAAGAAAAAGCAAAAACAAATAATCACAACTCTTCTTTTTCTGTTTTCCAAATAGTTATTTTTGCATTTCTTTTTGTGCTTATGATTTGGATTATTGGATTTTTAAGCTTAGAAGTTGATAGCCAAAAGCAAGAAATAAAAAAACTTCATTCCGAATTTGATTTAAGAAAGAAAGATAATGAGGAAATTTTCAAATATTACGTTGATAAAATTCGTGATTTCCAAAAAATTGATATAAAGGATCAAGTCCAAGCCTTTGGTAAGGATATAAAGGACGGATTACAACAAGTTCGCGACCTTATGTTTGATAAGGACGATTTGGAAAAGGTCAACAGAAGAATTAACGCTCTTGAAGAATATAATAATACATACAGAGGAACCAACCTTGTATTCCTAACCTCAGTTGGTCTTCTTCGTGATGTTATAAACAGAGGACAAAGTTTTGTTGTTGAGTTAAATACCTTAGAAGTAGTTGGTGGAAGAAATCAATTAGTTGTAAATGCAATTGAAACATTAAAACCACTATCCGCAACAGGAGTTAAAACATTCGCTCAATTAAAAGCAGAATTTGATGAAATGGCTCATGATGTAGTATTCATATCAAATAATCCAATACCTGAAAATTCCACTTATAAACAAAGATTTATGCACAAAATGAAATCTTTATTCAAGGTAAGAAAAATTGATTTATCAGATGTTCGTGATACACCAGATACAATAGTCGCTCGTGTAGAATCTTATCTTAAAGACAACAAACTTGATGAGGCGGTAAAGGAATTAGAAAAGCTTAAAAGTATATCTCCTTATGGTTTCAAGTTTGTAGAAAATTGGTATAATAATGCAAAGGAAAGAGTGGAAGTTGATAATATTATGAGCTCCGTTTCTGCATTTGCAATGGAACGCGCATTAAATGATATTTATCAAGGATACCCAAAATTGAAATTACAGGAAAAGGCTATAAAAACTTTAACTAAAAGTGCGGAAGATATAAAAACTTCCTCCACTTCTAAAAAGGAGTAAAAATATGGTTAAACAAGCTTTAAAAATATTTTTTATATTACTTGGTTTTTCTATAATCGCCGTATGGATTTCAAATAATTATGGAACAGTTGATATATTCTGGCTTGGTTATTCTGTGCATACCTCGGTTCCAGTTTTGCTTTTCATTATGTGGATTGTGTTTATCGTTGTTGATAAAATTATGTGGGGAATTGGTATGCTTTTAAAACCATTCAGGAAAAAGAAGATAACCCCAAAGGAAAACGAAGTCCAAACAACAAATGGTTGGAACAAAAATACTTAAATAATTGACTTATTAAAATTGTTTTTGTATCATTGTTTCATCAAATTTAGGAAAGATGGCAGAGTGGTCGAATGCACACGCTTGGAAAGCGTGCATACCGCAAGGTATCGGGGGTTCGAATCCCCCTCTTTCCGCCACTAAAAAATATCTCTTTCTTAGAAAAATTACAAACATCAAATAAAAGGGGGATATGTTGAAAAAATTACTTAAAATTATTCTTTATATCTTTATTGTATTTTTAATAATTGCTATTGCACTTGGACTTTATGCCCTAAGGGAAATTGGAAAATCTCCTACAAAGGAGGAATTAAAATCATTTGAAAAATTATCTTATTTCAAAGATGGCAAATTTCATTCTCCACAAGAAATGATTGTTGATAAAGATAATGTAAGAAATGGTCCAGCAGGGTGGGACAGATTTTTTACAAGGTCAAAATTTGCACCAACAGAAAAACTTCCACAAGTAAAATTAACAAGGGAAAGTTTTTCAAAAACACCTTCTGATTATGATTTTTATTGGTTGGGACATTCATCCGCTATACTTGAAATTGATGGGAAAAGACTTATTTTTGATCCTGTGTTGGGAAATGCCGCACCTATTCCATTTATTGTTCCACGTTATAATGAGGCACCTTTAACCAGAGAAGATTTTCCACATATTGATTATGTCATTATAACACACAATCACTATGACCACCTTGAAAGAAAAAGTATACAAGCATTAAAGGATTCTCGTTTTATTGTCCCTCTTGGTGTAGGAGCTACACTTGTCGGTTGGGGTGTGCCAAAACAAAATATAACAGAACTTGGTTGGGGCGATTCGTTTATAAAAGGCAATTTGCAAATTACAGCTGAAATTTCACAACATTATTCTGGACGTGATGGATTGGCTACTAATAAAACCTTATGGAACTCTTATATAATAAAGTCAAAAAATAAAAATATTTATTGGTCAGGAGATACTGGCTATGGAGAACATTTTAAACAAATCGGAAAAAAGTATGGACCATTTGATTTTGTTGCAATTGAAATTGATGCATGGAATACTGGCTGGCCAAATATCCATATATTTCCATCCGAAGTTATTAAGGCAACAAAAGAATTAAAATCAAAAAAAATAATTCCTATTCATTGGGCCGTATTTGATTTGGCTTTGCACCCATGGAATGAATCTATTAATATGATTTTGAATGAAGCAAAAAATACAAACATAGAAGTTCTTACTCCTATTATGGGTGAAAAAATAAATCTTTATAAAAGTAAAACAAAGAAATGGTGGTAAAGCATCTAAAACGCTAACTTATTGATTTTACAAGCATTTACCCCCCCCCAAGACCTTTTTTTAACTTTACAAGGAAGCAAAAATATGATATAATTCTTTTTATTCAAAAGGTTAAGGAGAAATACAAATTTTAGATGCTTTAAAACAAATATATAAACTTTCATGGCTTGTTTTGGATAACAAAGGTGAAAAGATAAGTTTTATTTTTAATCATATATTCGGTATATTAAGAGGTATTGCTCTCTTTTTTATTCCTTTGATGTTTTCACGACTGGTTCAATCTTTATCAAACGATACAGATGCAGTTATTTTTTATTTTTATATGGTGTTTATATTTTCGTTTTTAAATGTATTTTTTAATTATGTAAATACTTATTTTAATGAATATCTAAGATGGATTTTATCAGTTAAATTAAAAAGTGTATATTACGAAAAGGTATTTAATAAATCTTACGCTTGGCATATACAAAATAATTCAGGATATTTTTTGGCATCACTTAATGATGTTGCAAAATTATTGGACGATTGGATAATAAAAATATCAAATGATTACTTACCTAACTTTACGGCATCTTTTTTATTTGTTATTTATACATATTTAAAATCACCTATTATGGGATTATATTTCACCGTCGGAAGTCTTATTATCACTTTATATCTTTATATAGCATACAAAAGACGCCTACAACTTGTAAAAGGAAGAATCAAAGCTAAAAACAGTTATGAAAAATCCTTCACAGACTTCCTATACAATATACGCAATGTTAAAAAAACAAATTTGATAAAGTTTGTAATGAAGGTATTAGAAAATAAATATTGTATTTATGCTGATAAATCTAAACTACAAAGACATTATATTGCACATTCTTATTTTATTTCCAGAATTGCTGTATTGTTATTATTTATGTTTCCAATAGGCTATTTTATTTATCAATATATTAAAACAGGTAATGGGTTGAATATAATCGTTATGATTGTTTCTTCACGCAGTTCATTTGAAAATATTATCAGAGATGTAAAAAGTTGTATTGAAAATGTATTAAATAACAAATCCCACATTGACAATCTTTCAAATGTTTTAAAGGATGAAACCGATACATCACAAATATCATCTCTTCATAAGAAGAACATAAAACACTGGAAGAAATTCACATTCAAAGATGTGTCGTTCACCTACTACAAAAAACACTCCAGGTTCAAATCCTTCGTCCCAGACCTTGAAATAGTTCGTGGTGATCACATAGCCATTACTGGTAAATCTGGTGAGGGCAAGTCTACCTTCCTCAACCTCTTTACTCGCCAACTTAACTTTGAATCTGGTCAGGCCTTCGTTGATAACATCCCTTACCCTCAAATCTCCGAATCCTTCTTTAACTCCCAAATTACCTATATCTCCCAGGACGTAGAACTCTTTGATATGTCCCTCTATGACAACATAGTTTTGGGTAAAAGAATCTCTAAGGAGAAATTGTATAAGGTCTTAGAAGGCTGTTGTTTAGAGAACCTTATCGCTCGTATGAATGGTAATTTAGATACGCCGATAGGAGAGAAAGGGATAAAGGTATCAGGAGGGGAGAGGCAGAGGATAAACTTGGCGAGAGGGTTATTATTGGATAGGGATATATTGGTATTAGATGAGATAACGGCGAACCTAGACCCAGTGACGACGGAGAGGATATGGGAGTATATATTTAAGGAGTATAGGGAGAAGACGATAATAGCGATCTCGCATGAGAAGGGGTTGCTTCAGCATACTAATAAGGTGGTTAGGTTTAGAAATGGGAAGGGAAAATTAAATAAATAAAAATACCTCCAAAATAAACTACCTATAAAAGAAAATAGTAAGTATTATCATTTACTTGACAAATAATAATAAAGGTGTAAAATACTTCCTATTCCGAGAAAGTAGGGCTGAGTAGGATTACTCCAATCTGATAACGTCCTCTCCAATTAAATTTGGACTATCGGGCAAACCCAAGGTTTAATACTCAAAAACCTTGTAAAATAACCGCCTTTATGGCACAACTAAAAGGAGCTCTTATGAGTAAAAGACTTGAAACAAAGCATAAATTAGACCGTCGTTATGGTGTAAATACATGGGGACGTGCTAAATCACCTGTTAACAAAAGAAAGTATAAACCAGGACAACATGGTCCAGTTGGTCATTCAAAAAGAACTGACTATGGAACACAATTAGCTGCAAAACAACTTTTAAAGGGTTATTACGGTAATGTTTCTGAAAAGAAATTCCGTTCATATTATGATGAAGCTATGCGTCGTCGTGGTGATACTGCACAACAAATTATCGCTCAACTTGAATCAAGACTTGATGCAATAGTTTATCGCGCAAATTTTGTTCCAACAGTATTTGCTGCTCGTCAATTAGTAAGCCACGGACATATACTTGTAAATGGAAAACGTGTAAACATTCCATCCTATCAAGTTCGTGTTGGTGATGTTATTACTTTAAAAGAAAATGCAAGAACTATACCTATGGTTATTCAAGCACAAAATAACAAAGAACGTGAAGTTCCTGATTATTTAAGTGTTGATGAAAAGAAGTTTGAAGCAACTTATGTAAGAATCCCTACATTTGAAGAAGTTCCATATCCTGTAAAAATGGAACCAAATTTGGTTGTGGAATTCTACTCTCGTCAGTAATAACAATTACGAGTTATATTTTAAAAGCTCCCCTTTTTTATGGGGAGTTTTTTTATATCTATATGAGGAATATATTCTAATTGAAATCAGAATAATATGCTATTATAAATTGTAAGATATATTAACACAATATAGGAGGGAATATTATGAATCAAGAACATTATTATATATGGAAAACTATTGATAAAATTGCATATATAAATGGTATATCAGTATCCGCTTTGGCTAAAAAGGCTGGACTTGACGCTACAACATTTAATAAAAGTAAACGATTTTCAACGTATGGTAAACGCAGGTGGCCTTCTATGGAAAGTATAAGTAAAGTTTTAAAAATTACAGGTATGAATTGGAACAACTTTTACACATATTTGATGGAAGTAAAAAAGGAAAATGAAAAAACTGTTAAATAATTTCATATAACTTTTCCCTTTGTATAAATTAATTAAAATATACTGATTTGGTATAATTCGGTAAGTGGATATAGAATATAATAGTTATAATTATAAGAGGGTGAAAATGCAAAAAATTATATATTCAAACAACTATAAATATTTATTACAACTTTTAAAAAGTTATAGAAAGAAAGCTAATCTTACACAAAAAGAATTAGCCGATAAATTAGATGTTAATCAATCACTTATTTCTAAAATAGAAAGTGGTGAAAGAAAAATTAATCTTATAGAGCTTATAATGATTTTTAAAGTTATGAATTTCAACCCGTTGGAAATTATTGAAAAATTTCTTAATAGCTGGATTGACGAATAAATACATCTTGTAATAAGAGGAAATAGCAAAAGATATAAGTATTTATCTTGATTTTTCTGTTCCAGTTAATGATAGATTTATAATATCTAATAATTTGCCATTTTCATCATAAATATATCTTTTATTCACATACTTTCCTGCCAAAACTTCAGGGAGATAATCTTTGTCAGCCTCTCTCATTTTATCATAAGGGATTTTATCTGCATCTTGCCAAAATACCTCAACCTCATCTTTTTTAGCCTTTATTTCACCAGTAAATTCAGTAGATTTAAAAATAGATACATAGTAATTTGTAGTAGGAAATTCCATATAACCCACTTGTTTAGGATTAAAAATTGTAATTCCAGTTTCTTCAAAAGTTTCACGACAAACACAATCTTCAATAGATTCGTTTTCTTCCTTTTTACCACCAGAAAAATTAATAAATCCTTTATTTACACCACGTAAATGTTTTATCATTAAAAATTTATGATTTTTTATATCTTCAACAATGGATAAGGATGCTTCTTTTTTCATAATTTAGACTTTTTCCTTTAATAGATTTTTTCGTGGCGGAGGGTACAGGACTCGAACCTGTGGACCATAAAAATACGGTCACGGATTAGCAATCCGCTGCATTACCGCTCTGCCAACCCTCCAAAAGGATAGTAAATTTATACAATAATCTAAATTGTATTGCAAGAAAAATTTTCATATTTTACAAAGGATGTATATTTTTTGTTTTTAATATTTTTTTATCACTTTTATCAATTTCAATCCAACCAGCTTCCCCATTGATAACCGTTCCATTTATAAAGAATATACCATCTTTTTCATTTGGATTTATTATTTCAAATCCTAAAATATTAGCTATTGTCTTACCTATTTCATAATGGGTTGGCATAAACATAGAGTTAAGTTTTTGTGTTAAACTTTCATCTTTTCCATTTACAATAGTTGCGATAAATGGTATTTTTGCAACCTCTATATCAAGAAAGCCATGTCCAAACTTTCCATTTTTACCTAAAAGTTCAGAATGATCAGGAATCCAGAATATATAAGTAGGTTTATCAGTTTTCTTTTCAAAATATGATATTACATTATCAATAAAATTATCATTTAAAAGCATAGCATTATCGTATGTATTGCAAAGTTTTTGTTCCCTAGAATCCGTTATTTTATTTTGCCATTTATCAAACATAGGAAAATTTTTATATCTTTTTTCATAAGGGGAATGAATATTTCTTTGATGAAGGACAATAAAGTTTCGTTTTCCAAGTTTCCCATACATATCTTCTAAACGCTCAATCATAGAAAGATCACCTTTTCGTTCTTGTAATAAAGGAGCATACTCTCTTGTTTGAGAAATATCAGTATCAGATGTTACAATTCCTCTTGCAATACCTATATCTTGTGAAGAAATATAGACAGTAGTAAAATCATTTTTCTTTGCCAGTTTAAACAGATGAACTGGTTGAGTAGAAGTATGAATAATATTATCAGGTTCCCTTTGAATGTTAAAAAACATAGTAGTAGACACCGATGTAAATACACCACTTGATAAAGCTTGCTTATATATAAAATTCTTATCTTTCATCGCTCGTTTATCAAGCTTTGGTGTAGTATGTCTTTCGTATCCAAACAATGACATATGATAGGGATTATCACTTTCACCCATAATTATAACTACATTAATTTCATCTGCTGGTAAATTAATATTTTTTATAGTATAAGGTTCATATTTTTTAATATTTATTTCCCTATCAGATGAAAAATATATTCTGTTTAATAATCCAGAAAAGGCATTAAGTGTATTATAAATACTTACAATATCGTTTCTTGGCATAAAGCTCCCTATTTTTTCTTTTTCTTTCATTGCTCGTTTTGCAAGAGATATAAACATACATATAATTATAATTGATGTTATATAAAGTCCCTTTTTTGTATGTTTTTTTATATACCCAAAGATAAGTGATGAATATGGAATTAATACACATAAAATAAATATTAAACATTCTGGAAAAGTATCTATGCCACTTTCTATAATTTCACCTTTTTCTTTCCATAAAAGTTCTAATTCAAATGGAGTAATCATTGTCCCAAAATAAAATATATGCCCGAATTGTATAAGCTCCATTATGCAAAATACAGTTAATACAGAAATACTTATTATTTTTTTAGAGGTCGCAATGAAAATTGCAATTATTATTGTGGATAATAGGAAAATAGGTTCTAATTTAAAATTGTAATTGGAATTGAAAATTGAATAAAGGGCACTTGGTGCAATAAGACATAAAAATGTAAATAAAGAAAATAAAAAATATTTGTTAGAAAGTAAAGTTTTCGCTTGCTTTACCAGCCAAAATTTGGAACACTTTTGTATGTATGTATGTATGTATGTATGTATGTATGTATGTATGTATG
>JAAVBN010000025.1 GCA_014803545.1 bacterium
AAGTAAACATTTTAATTTTATATAAGAAAATAAAAGGATTACAAAAATGAAAAGAACATTCCAACCATCAAAGATTGTAAGATCAAGAAGACATGGTTTCCGTGCAAGAATGTCAACTGTTAACGGAAGAAAAGTTTTAAATGCAAGAAGAGCAAAGGGCAGAAAACGTCTTTGTGTTCAAGTTGAATTTTAATAATTTGACCAAACAAAATTGATTGAGGGCTTTTTGCCCTCTTTTTTATTAAGGTAATAAAATGGTAAATTGTATAAGATATAAAGGAAGCTACATAAAATTACGCCCATTAAAAAGTCGTAAACTTGATTTTTTCCGTATTAATCCTCGTTCTATATCTAAAATGGGACACAAAAGATTAATAAGAAAAGGAATGCTTAGCAAAAATCAAGAACTTCCACCAGATAATCCAAACCATTTTATAAACGACTATTTTATAACCCATTGGTCAAAAACCAGATTTGATGATGGCGATATTCATATTGGCTTTACTATCACAGTAAAAACAATTTCCAAACGTGCAAACATAAGGAATCTTGTAAAACGCCGTCTTAAAAATGCAATAAATGAAAATATCAGGAATTTTCGGGTTAGGGGATACGACTTCGTTTTTACTGCCAGAGGCGAAATTGTTGATGCAACTTATTCTGACATAGTCGCCCAAGTCAAAAGAGTCCTAAACTTTGTTGAACATAGGTTAAAGGACGCACAAAAACAAAATTTCATACATAGAAAATATATGGATATGGATTAAATTACCAGCCAAGTTCCATATAAGAACCTTCTGAATATGTGACATTATCTGGAAGTTTACAAGTTCCCAAAACTGGCTCTCCGACATCATTTTTTGAAACTCCTGCTGTAACCATTTGTCCTACACCTTGTAAAACCATACCTTGTCCTGCTTGTAAACCAGCAGAAATACCTGCCCAAGCACCTGCAGTCTCATCTTTGAGCTTTACTTCACCAGTCTTCCTATCCTTTACTTCCTTTTGTTTTACAACTGTTTCTGAGCCTATTACTTTACCAGTTTCTTTATCTTTTATAGCTTTTGTTTCAGTTGTCTTTTGAGTCGCCGCAACAACACCACTTGCTACACCAGCAAGAAGACCAACACCAGCCGTTACTCCACCAATTACCATACCAATTTCATTACCTTTTTGCTCTGCGCTATCGGAATAACAAGCACTAAGTCCAAACACTTCATAGGAGCAATTTAATTTCACAGAACTTCCATTTGTTGGAATGCTTACAACCTTTGTTTTATTATCATTACAACCAACCCTACTATTTTTCAACATTTTCGCCTTTGATTCATATTTTCTTGTATATGTTATAGCAACATCACAAGTCTTTTTTTCAGCATTCCAATTTCCCGCAAATAAATCAGCACATGCTGCTGCTTGTTCTTCTCTTAAGAAATCTTCTTTGAAATATTTTTCAAAAATACTGTATTTTGAAGCATCTCCAATCATAATTTTACAAGATTGAAAAGCATTATCAAAATTCAAACTTTTATAACATTCAACATTAGCAGGTTGTTCTGGTCCACCCATACATTGTTGTTGCATACAGAATTTAAAGTCTTCCCATTTTTCATGACTTGGAACAGTTTTATAAAGTTGTTCATCGGTAAGTTCTATATTAATCTCAACACTTTCTGATGCTGTTTCTGTTGATGCAGTTTCATTATTTGTTGTTTCCGCAACAGATGTTTCAGCAGTTGTCGTTTGTGTAGAAGTTCCAGTTTCTTGCACTTCTACATTTTGCATCATATTATTCAAAGCCTTTGTAGCACTTGGAGCCATAGCTCTTTTACCTTTATTCTTATTTGAAGATTTTTTCTTAGAAGAACTTGACTTTTTAGCAGAAGATTTCTTAGTAGCAGATAAAAGACTATCAGCGTATATAACACAAAGATATATACTTGCAAAACAAATAGTTAAAAGTCTTTTAGCTCTTGTCAAATAAAATTCCTTTCATAATCTTTTATATTATACTACAAAATTGAAAGGAAATAAAGTATTTTTATATTAAAGTTTCCATTGAAGAAGGATAATTTCATTTTCGGTTGCAAACCATTCATCATTTACAAAACAATTACCTCTAACTGTTGCCGTAGAGTTAACTTGTCCCACACCTTCATCACGATTTTCAAATTCTGCGTGTTTGATTATGCCTTTCTTTTCGTTTTCTATGGTTATATCATCAATTTTTGATTGCATGGCATAATCTGTAATACCACCTGCTAAGTCAACAGCACTTGCCGCCACTGCTAAACCCCTAGATATGTTTGAAACTTTCGCCGCAGCCGCCTGTTTCTCAGCATCTGCTGCTTTTTTATCTTCTATTGCCTTTTTTTCTGTTTCCGATAGATTTTTCTCATCCAACTTCTCTTGAAGTTGCTTTTTTTTCAATTCTTTTATATCAAATGAGTTTGGATCAACACCAATTTTAACAATTTCTAAAATACCAAGATTAACCTGGTTGACCACAGCAAATTCCTGCATTTTATTAACCATTTCATTATATGTAAGTTCATTGTAGTCATCTTCGGTTATACCGTAATCTTCAAGCTTGAAACCAGTATCTTTCTTTTTATCTTTTCCCTCAATACCATTTGCCTTGTTATGTTCTTGTTTAAGTTTGTTAATTAATGCAGCCTTTTTATAATTATCTGTTTCTTTTGAAATATTTTGATATGCCTTTGATGTGCTAATAGCAGTGGATATACCTAATGTTAATTCAGAAACAATCTGCGTTATACCATCTTTTTTTGATAAATAACCTTCATCTATCATCTTTTTATTAGCATAGACATTTGCGGCATGAGTCGCCACATCAATAGTCCCTTCAACGGCCATTCCTATTGCAGATTCTCCAACAACCAAGCCAACAACATTTCCCGTTGCTCTTAAACTTTTTGCTGTTAAGGAAAGTTTTGCGTGTTTCTTTTTCCTTTGAAATTCTTCGGTAAGCCCTAAGTTAGTATTAAATTCTTCGCCATTACAAGTAAAGTAATCACCCACAGCAATCTTTTTTGATGCAGAAATTCTATCCTTATTTGGACCATAAGAAACATTTATATAGCATTTTTGTCTGTCATTTGACATTTCACCATTCATTTTTTCACATGATTCTTCACGAAGTTTTGTCATATCATTCATAAATAGTTCTCTAAGTCCTGCTGGTGTCTTTGATTTTGCTATAATATAGGAGCAATTTGCATCTAATTGATATCTTGCGACAATAGGGTCAAAGCAAAGTCCAAATTCAGGCATAGAAAAATCTTCCTGTCCCATATTTGATGCCGTGCAATAATCCACAATACAGCTTTTTAATTCATTTAATTCCCCAGACAAACCTTGTTCCTTTGCAACTTCTGTTTCTGATATCATAAGACAATCTCTTTGAATAAGGTTGCTATACTTTTCTGTCACAGAACGCCTTACATTCATACATTTATCAAGAATGTATAAGCATTGTTTTTTTGCATATTCAAATAATTCAAAACCCTTTCTTAAATTATTGCCATTAATATTTATAAATTGTTGATTTGATTTATTTGTGTATTTATCTTCATAGCAAAGACATTTACCAATCTTTGGATCATTACAAATATTATTCATACAAAGAGTATATTTGAAATCGCAATTTGAATCGTTTATATCACTTTCTGATGAATTTGTTGTTTCTACTGTGGATAAAGTTGTTGAAGCAACTGTTGTTAATCCACGACTTGTTGCTCTGATAGATTTTGAAGAAGATTTTTTCGCCGAACCCGATGCTTTTGATGTTGCCTTTCTAATATTTTTTGCTTTTGTAGCAGAAAGCCCAATATCAGAGAACACAGTTAAAAAACTGAGGGTAAATACATATAAACTTATCCATTTGTTTTTAATTTCCATATTGTATATCTCTCCAATTTTCAGACCATCTTAATTTGTATCCGACACTGTTATCTTCTGGCAAAAGTTCATGAGCTTTTCCATTACTTATAACAAAACATTTTCCCGTATATGAATAATCATTTTGTGCCAAAGCCATAATATCTTCCGTTGCACCAAGTCCTGTTGCCGCAGCACTAATTATCTCTACTGCGCCACCAGCCGAAGACCCTCCTACTATACTACTTGCAGCAGAAAGACCTTGTGATACCATATTAATTCCAGCCATTGTTATATTTTTTATGTGTGTAAGTCTTGCCGCCTCATCTTTTCCCATAGAAGTATTGAAAGCCTTTGAAGAGCAAACAATTGTATCTCCTATTTTAAATTCCTTTGTCCTTTTTATATCCCCAGCCGCAACACCAATACCAATAGTTAAATAACAATTTCCATCATCTTTCATAGTTCCAAACATTTCATTACAGTATTTAGTTTTATAGGAAATAAATGATTCCTTTATCATCTTCTTTAATTCATCAATATCAGAAACGCCGTTATAACTATTTTTACATGTTTCCAACCTGTTTTCTAAATTATCATCATCAAAGCATCCTACAAAATTGCCATCTTTTCTAGAATTACATTTAGGTTTAAGGCAAGTTATTGTATCCGCAAAATAATTATTTATATTTTTGAAATTTCCTTCGTTTGAGGCAAGATTTATATTCCTACAATCCGTAGCCGCATTTCTTGCAAATGTTTTTACTATGTCATTTGCTTGTGAAGGACAAGCCTTTGTTATATATTCACATAATTTATTCGCCTCATCAAATTTTGCCTGTTGATTACAACTACATCTACCATTAGAAGTATTATAACAAGTTTTATTCATACATTTATTGTAAAATTCTTCACAATTATATTTTGTTATTGTTGAAACATCTATTTCTTGTTTAACCGATGTATTTTGTTGCTCGCCAGAAGTTGTAGCCACCTTTGATTTTGTATTAATTTTTCTTGCACTATTCATATTTTTTGATGCAAGTCTAGCGGAATTTTTTTTACCTTTTGATTGAGCATTTAACATAGAAGGAAGACAAATACTACTTACAATAATTGGAAAAATTATGTATTTTTTATTTTGTATTTTCAAAAAGTTAAACATATTTATTAAATCCTATCCTTTAATTATTGCATAAAGTTTATTTTAAAATATTGCCCAAGTCCCGCAACATATTTTTTATTTATATAACAGGCACCTTTTTTATTACCACTGTCAAGTGTAATATATCCGTCAATTGCATCTGCTGAACCATGTGTCGCCATTTTTACACCACTACCAATAAGTCCCTTTGCTGCACCACCACTAAAAGCAGTTGCAATAGCACCAACAACTGTTGTTACGACACCAGCTACCGCCTTTGTGATACCAGATGCCATTTTTATAATACCTTTCAAACGATTAGGATTCTCCTCATAAAATGTTGAAAAGTATTCTTGGGTACATTCAACAATTTCACCTATATTAAAGTATTTCCTTGTAAATTCTTTATCCAAAGTCCCATCTGGATCTATATATTCAACACCATCTTTCCAAGTTGTTTTTGGCTTTCCTATAACAACCTCAATTTTACATTTTTTCTTGTCGTAATCAATATATCCACCACTGTTTGAGCAATATTCTTTATTAAGGTTTTCTAATTCCTCATAAAAGGCTCTCTTTACAGCCTGAGGTCTTCCTGTCTTTGAAAGGACATTTTCACACTTAGGAGAACGCCTTTCAACTGCATTTATTGAAAAACAATCTGTGAAAGCATCACCACACAAAGGTTGCATACAATCTTTATATTCTTGTAGGGCTTCTGCGGCAGCCTCTTCACCAGTATAAGCCATTATATCTAAATAATTTTTTGTTAAAACATCAGTTTGTATTTGTGCCTTATATTCAGTTTCAATCCTGTTTCTGTCTTTTAATTCACAGGAGTTTAAAACAGAAATGCAAGTTCCCTTTGCATAAGTGTATAAATCGTTTCCAAGCCTAATTTTATTTCCATCTTTTTCAACAGTATCAAAACTATCAACAGAAGTGGAGCAATTATACCTTATACCCAAATCATTTATACAAACCTTATCCATACAGTTGTTAAATTTTTCCTGACAAGTGTATTCAACTTGCGTCCCTTCTTCATTTGATGAGGTAGATTCAGTCTTTTTTGATGTAGTAGTTTTTTTTGAATTTGCAGTGGTTGTTTTTTCGGATGTAGAAGATGCGCTTTTTGCCTTGGAAGATTTCACACTTCTTGCTTTATTTGTTTTTGCAAAAAGAGAATAATTTCCAACAAAAAAGAAAACAGTATAAATTATAAAAATTTTTTTATACATAAAACTCTCCATTCCTGTATAAAATTATATCATTAAGGGAATGGAAAAGCAATTATTTTAAAGTAAAATTTGAAAAAAGATTTCACCAAAAATCCATATTATAAAACTTGCAAAAATGAATGGTGCAAGTGGTGCAAATCTTTCTTTTTTTATACCGCAATAAACAAGCATTATAAGAAAAGAAATTATTAAAATTTTTCCTAAATTTTCAAATCCAGTAAAGGAGGCTAGGGCAGTTAATAACTTTACATCACCACCACCAAAAGCATACGGTATCTTAAAGTAAAACATTAATGCTAAACTACTACATAAAATATAAGCAGATAAACTGCTGATAATACTATTTATTGGCGATATTATAAGAGCTGAATATATATCATTATTTTTACAATAAATTGATATTAATATACCGATTAAAAGCATAGGTAAAGTGATTATATCAGGAATAAGTCTACATTTGTTATCTATATTAGAAGAAAAAGCAAGTAAAAATAAAAAGATAACTAATAATATTAAAGGATAACTTTTGTTTATATGGTTTTTAAAGAAATAAATTAAAGTAAAACTTAAACACATAAACAATATTCCCCAAAACACTCTATTATAAAAATACTGTTTTTTCAATAAGTTATACTTGTTATTATGAAGTTGATTATTAATGTTATTTTTTCTTTTATTCTTAAAGTTATACTTTAATATATCGCCTATATAACTATGTAAAGAACAGGGGTAAAATTTCATTAAAAATCTACTAAGCGTTGGTATAAAAAAACCTGTTGCAAAATAAATAAAAGTTTTTAATATTTGAATCGTTAACATTTTTTTTTCTTTCATTTTTTATTTTATAATTTAAGATAATAAACTGGAATAAAAAAAATAAAAGGATTTTTTATTATGAGCAATTGGACAGATAAAAAAATTGAAAAATTAAAGAAACTTTGGGAAAAGGGTTTATCTACCGCGGAAATAGGTAAAAAACTTGACTTTTCAAAGAATGCTATCGTTGGAAAAGTTCACAGACTTGGTCTTTCAAACAGAACTTCTCCAATAAAAACTTCATCAAAAACTACTAAAAAAAATACAGAAGTTTTATCTGAAACAAAAGTAAAAAATACAACTAAAAAAACGACTAAACCTGTTGAAACTCCGCTAAAAACTGCGAAAAAGGAAACTCCTCATATTGCAAAAAACGAATCGGTGAAGGTTTCAAAGGTGTCTCTTAAAAATAAAAAAACAACAGCGGGACTTTCTTTGTTAGAGCTCACATCTGACCTTTGCTGTTGGCCAATTGATGATATAAATTCAGAAAATTTTCATTTCTGTGGTAAGAAAGTTTTTAAAAATAAACCTTATTGCTTGGAACATTGTGCAATCGCTTATACAAATTCTGCGACCCCATTGGAAGAGCAAGAAGCAAACGAATCTTCATTTATTCAAGAGGATGATGAATAAATAAGATTTTTTAAGGAGAGAATATGGAGAGAGCCAATAGCTTTTGGCAAATAAATGGAAAGTATGATGATGTGAAAGAATTTCATTTTTCTTCACCTCAAATGTCTTTTATTGCTTTTTTCAAAGATGAAAAAATCATTTTTGTAATAGATGATACTTGCGATGTAATTTCTCCTAACGAATTACTCCTTATTGAACCTTTGGAAGGAGAGCAAAATCCTAAAAATCCAGAAACTAAATGGGATTCCATCTTAAAAAATAAATTCGGTATAAACCCTATGGAAATAAGACCAAAGGAAAATACCAAATATAAAAAACTTGATATAAGCTATACTTCTCTTGATTTGTATGCTTCATTTGCAAGCCTTCAAACAGAGGAACTTTTAAACCTAATTGAACAAAACAGAGAGATTTTATCGCTTGAAAATGCGTATGAAAGAGAAGCGGAAAACCTTCTTGTTTATAATAAATCCACAACAACTCTTGAAAAGGCTCAAATCACTTTGGAAAAACTTCAAAAACGTATACTTAATATTTCCAAGAAAATGAAAAATCAAGAGGAAAGGGAGCAAACCAATCCAGAAAGTATTGATGAGCAAGCAAAAGCAGAGTTAATGCAAAAACTTTATCTCGCAACTGAAAAATTAAAAAGAACTGAACGCAGAATTAAAAGAGCAAATAAGCGTGCAGAAGCATCTTTTAATGAGCTTGCAGCAAAAAGACAACAAATCGCCGAAATAAAAAGACGAATTGATGAACAAAATCAAAATATGGAAGTTCAAGAACATAATCTTGAGGAAAATGAGCCTAAATATATGCCACTTCCTCAACAATCAACCTCTTCAAAAGAGGAGATAGTAATTCAAGAATCCCAACCTCCACAAATTGAAAAGTTGACATTTGAAAATAATAATGCTACAAATCGTTTAGAAGAGGAAAAGGAACAAACTTTTTTAACAAAGGAGAGTACTACTATGGTAAAAGAAACAGAAAACAAAAAAGTACAAGAAAATCAAGAATTTAAACCACCTTATGTTGATGATACAGCTATGGAACAACAATCATCAGATATTAGATTCGCAAAGAAAACTAATGTCCTTTTGGATGATAAATATAAAAAGATTTGGATGTATTCCGTATCTATCTTAGTTTCACTTATCGTTGTATTTGGAATTTTCTATTTCATAAGTGGTGATACAACAGCTCCTGTTAATGAGGATGTTTATAACACAAATTATATTGAGCAAAATTATAATTTCCCAGAAGATACAGTGAAAAACGAACCTGTTGAACCTGCACCTGTTGTTGAAGAATATATCTATGAACAGCCAGAGGAGGTAAAACCAGCACCGATTCCTGTAAAAGAAGAAGTTAAAAAAGCAGAACCTGTTTCCAAACCAGTTGTTGCAAAACCTGTTAAAAAGGCAACTCCAGTTAAAAAAGCATCTACTCCTGTTGCTAAAAAAACTTCAACACCTGCACCTGTTGAAAAAGAGGTGGTGGTATTTGATGATGATGTTGAAGAAGATGATATTGATTATCAAGACGATGAAGAAGATGATGAAGAGGAGGAAGATGAAGAAGATTTATCTCCACTTGAACAAGCAAGAAATGAATTTGTTGAAAATGTAATTGATGACGATGCTTATATTAATTTAATTAATGAAGTATCAAATAACTATTTCGGAAATGATACAAATCTTGTATCTTTATTAGAAAAGTTAAATGAAATGAATGGTTATTGGAACGCATTTAGAAATGTTTCTTACGATACTTACTATGAAAGTGATTATTCTTTAAAACCAGATATTGATTATGAAGAATATGCCGAAGATGAACATTTATTAAGACTTTATACAAATAAATACTTTGAAATGTATGAATATTTGGTAAATGAATTTGTTATGACTTATGAATATGCAAATGGCACAGCTTCTGATCTTTATCCTGTAATGGAAGAAGAAATGCAAATACTTGGTAAACCAACTGCAAAATTACAAATTTTAATAGAATTATATAATTCAATTCAAAAAGCTGGTGGACCAAGCGTGGTTTTAGAAGATATTGAAGCTAGATATGAAGAGGAATTAAGGTCCGCTCCTGAGATAGAAGCTACTTTAATACCATTAGAATCTACAACAACAGTAGTTGTAAATGATGAAACTATTTATAATGATGGTTCTTCTGCAACAACTTCTTATACAGAGGAAGAATATGATGACGATTTATTGGTAAATAGTGAAAATTCTTTGGATGATGACGAAGAAGAATACGCAGAAGAAGATGATGAAGAGGAATTAACTGAGGTTGATGATGAAGATGAAGAAGAATTTGTAGATTCCGAAGATGAAGAACTTATGACTGATGAGGAGTTGAGTGATAATAGTTTAAATGAAATACAAGAAGTGTTAACTTCATCTATTGCTGAAAATATAGAGCAAAATGATATAGAGGAAGAAGTTGAAATGTCTTTAAATAATAATGATGAAGAAGAACTTATTATTGATGAAGATGATGAAGAAAGCGAAGATGAATATGCAGACTCTGATGAAGATGATGAATATTTTGATGATGAAGACGAAGAAGAAATTGAATATTCCGAATCTAATGAGTTTTATGAAGAAGAATATATATAATAAATAATTCTAAAAATTTTATATAAAAAAGACTTCCTATTTACGGAAGTTTTTTTTATTCGTTTATGATAAAGTATGATTGTGGTATTTTATTTAATTTCTTTGTAGATTCTTTTTCTAAAATATCAAGATTAACAACGCTATTATTTTTTAAAATATTAACTTCGTATAAAAGTTTTTCTTTAACTTTTGTTTGTTTTTCAAGCTGTTTAGTTAAAGTATCAATTTTACTTTTTTTATTTAAATAATTGAATATATTGAATTCTCCTAATAAAATATTTATAAGAAATCTTAGTATCAAAGCTATGAATACAATTAAAATTAATTTTTTTACAATACTGCTATTATTCATTTCTTTTCTTTTTGATTTTAATAAATTACTATTATAATATCATAATTATTAAATAACGACAAGGAATTATTTTGCTAAAACCAATAAAATTAAAAAATGTAATTATTAAAAATCCTGTTATCCTTGCCCCTATGGCAGGAGTATCAGATTTACCATTCAGAAATTTGGTATCGTCTTTTGGAAATGATGATAACAAAGTTTCTTTGACCGTTTCCGAAATGGTCCCATCGGCATCACAAGTAATATTGCTTGAAAGAAAAAAAACAACTAACAAAGTCAAAAGATTATATGAACAACACAACTCCAAACAATTAACCTCTGTTCAAATTTTTGGAAATGACCCAGCACTTATGGCACAAAGTGCAAAAATAAATGAGGATTTGGGTGCAGACATTATTGATATAAATATGGGCTGTCCTGTAAATAAAATCGTAAAAAATGGCGCAGGTTCTGACCTTCTTAAAAATCTTCCTCTTGCCGAACAAATAATAAAGGAAGTTGTAAAGGCAGTAAAAGTCCCTGTATCTGTAAAAATCCGCACAGGCTGGGACGCAAATAACAAAATCGCCCCAACTTTCGCAAAGATGATAGAACAGGCAGGCGCCTCTATGATAACTATTCACGGAAGAACAAGAAGTCAGCTTTATTCTGGAAACATTGATTTTGAAACAATAAAAGCTACAAAAAAAGCTGTTTCTATTCCAGTTATTGGTAACGGCGATATAACAACTTTTGCCTCTGCCCGTGAAATGATTGAAAAAACTGGGGTTGATGGTATTATGATAGGCAGAGGCTCCTATGGAGCACCTTGGTTTTTATCACAAGTCATAGAATATTTGAAAACAGGAATTGAACCATTATCACCAACAATTGCAGAAAAAAAAGATGTTATGATAATGCATATAAAGGCTATGTTGGATTACTATGGCGACAAAACAGGACTTCTTAATGCAAGAAAACATATCGCCTGGTATTCAAAGGGTATAAAAAATTCAAATGAATTCAGGAATTTAATAAACAATTCTATGGATAAAGATGAAATTTTCACCCTTATTGATAAATTATTTAAATAAATTGAGTTTTTCTTCATAAAACTATTGATTCTGCAAAAAAATAATCGTATGTTTAATGTTAAGTAAATATAAAAGGGGAGTTTTATTATGGGATACAACGAAAAAGAACTTTTAGGTAAAGTTGAAAAAGAAAAAAATGAAAAACAAGAAATTGTCCTTCCTCCAAAAAAGGAAACAATTGGCGATATATTAAAAAAGAAACGTGAAGAAAGCGGAAAAACTATTGAATATATTTCCGATTATTTAAGAATAAAATCTCAATATTTAAAAGCATTGGAGGAAAATAATTTCAATTCTCTTCCTGGTCAAGCTTATGTAATTGGCTTTATAAAAAGTTATGCAACATTTTTAAATATCCCAGATGTTCAAAAACTTATCAATCAATACAAAAGTGAAAACAATCCAAATTCATCAGACGTTTTAAAAATAAGCGATGAAAATTCTATTATGGAAGACCCTATAATAAACAGCAATCATATCATTTTTGGCAGTATCCTTATAATATTGGGTGTGTTTTTAATATACATTTTCACAAATAAAAGTAAGGAAACTCAAAATATTGTAGCTCCTTCACAAAATGAACTTGCTCAAAATGAAGTTTCAAATGATAATTTACAAACAGAAGAGGTTGAAATCGTAATACCTTCTTCTTTGGAAAAATCTTCCGAAGAAAATGATAAACAAGAAGAAACCTTAACTCCTGTAAATAATAAGGAAGAAAAAGTTGAAGAGCCAACCGCTCAAACAATTAACCTTGTAAATTTCGTTTATGATAACGAACAACAGTCAGTTTCTGAGGAAATAGTAGAGCTTCCTACCCATACTCCTCGCGAATATGGTTTAAAGGATAAAAACACATCTCAAATTAAACTAGTTGCAAAGGATAACGTTTGGATAAAACTTAAAAAAGATGGTTTCTATAAATATGATTCCGAAAACGGAGATGTCGGAACAGGTGAAAGTGTCTTTGAAACAATACTTGAAAATGGTGATATTTATTATATTCCAGATGAGGAGAATTTGTATTTAACAATAGGAAATGCACAGGGTGTTGATATTATAGTAAATGGTGAAGCTATAAAACCATTGTCCCCACGTCCTATATCAAGACACAATATTGAAATGAATGCGGAAAAACTTCAAAATGGAACTGCTTATATCAGAAAAAGGATTATAGAGTAATGGCAAAAAATAAAATAAATACAAGTGTTTTATCTGGCTTTGTTGAACTTTTACCTCAAAGCCAATTTGTATTTGATACTGTGAAATCTATTATTGAAAATACATATAAAAATGCTGGCTTTGTAGCGATTGATACCCCTACAATTGAAAAGTCAGAGGTCTTGTTTGCAAAGGCTGGCGGTGAAACTGAAAAACAAGTTTATCGTTTTACAAAGGGGGATAACGATTTATCTCTTCGCTTTGATTTAACAGTCCCTTTTGCAAGATATGTGGCTGACCATTACGCAAATTTAACATTCCCATTTAAACGTTATCAAATTGGTAAAGTTTATCGTGGTGAACGTGCACAAAAGGGTCGTTATCGTGAGTTTTTTCAGGCGGATATTGATATAGTCGCCGAAAATAACCTCTCTATAATGTATGATGTGGAAATAATTTCTACTATTATTCAAACTATTTCAAAGTTGTCATCACAATTTAATTTAGGTAATTTCAAGGTAAAGGTTTCAAATCGTAAAATCTGGGATGGCTTTTTTAAACAATTTGGCTTTGATGATACTAAAAAGGTTGAATCCGTTGCGATAATTGATAAAAGATATAAATTTAAAACCGAAGATGATTTTAAGGCGGAATTAAAGGAAAAAATCGGTGATGAAAAGATTTTCAACCTTGCAATGGCTCTTCTTAAAATTGAATATATTCCGAATGTTGGTATTTCAATACCAGAATCTCATTACAATGATTTTTCATTTATAAAGGATAATGAGCTTATGAGAGAGGGTATCTCCGAACTTGAAACTGTAATGAAATACTTGCCACTTTCAAATACAGAGGTTGATTTATCAATAGTCCGCGGACTTGATTATTACACGGGAACTGTTTTTGAAACATATCTTCAAAATTATCCAGAATTTGGTTCGGTTTCAAGTGGTGGAAGATACGAACATCTCTGTGATTTCTATACTGATAAAATAATTTGTGGAGTAGGTGGTTCTATCGGACTTTCCCGTCTTTTCATCCCATTAATAGAGGATGGTAAAATCCAAATTGATACTTCTATGACCGACATAGTAATTCTTCCACAAAATGAAAATTGCTATACCTCAGCAATCAAAATTAAAACGGAATTAAATGAAAAAGTTGATGCAAAAGTAAATGTGATTTTTGAAAATAAAAAGTTCAAAAAGATGATGGAATATGCAAATAAAATAAATGCAAAATTTGCAATTATTATTGGCGATGATGAACTTCAAAATAATACATTTACTTTAAAAAATATGATAACTGGCGAACAACAAACAATTTCAAGTATTACTTTAATAAAAACTATAACAAAGACATTAAATAAATAAGGTTAACATTATGAATTTTAAAGAAAAATTATTACAACTAAAAGATAAGTATAAAGAGCTTGAAAACCAACTTATGGGTACATTTGAAGACCCAAAAGAAATGGCAAAAATATCAAAAGAATATTCTGATTTAAAACCAGTAATTGAACTTTCCAACCTTTATTTAAAAACGGAAAATGATATGATTCAAGCCGAAGAAATGATGAAGGATTCTTCACTGAAAGAAATCGCCGAATCTGAATTTTATGAGTGCAAAGAAAAACTTCCTGAGATTGAAAATCAAATAAAAATTGCTCTTCTTCCAAAGGACGAAGCAGATGATAAAAGTGCAATTTTGGAAATTCGTGCGGGAACTGGTGGGGACGAAGCGGCAATCTTTGCTGGTGACTTATTTAATATGTATAAAGCATACTCAGAATTAAAGGGTTGGAAACTTGAAGTCCTTAATTACCATGAAAACGAAGCTGGTGGTTTTAAGGAAATAATTTCAAATATCAGTGGAAAGGGCGTATTCGGAAGGTTGAAATTTGAATCTGGTGCTCATCGTGTCCAACGTGTCCCAGAAACGGAATCTGCTGGTCGTGTCCATACCTCCGCTGCAACTGTTGCCGTTATGCCAGAAGCCGAAGATGTTGACATAGAAATCCTTGATAAAGATTTGCGAATTGATACTTACCGTGCAAGCGGTGCTGGTGGTCAACACGTTAATAAAACAGATTCTGCAATCCGTATTACCCATATTCCAACAAATACAGTCGTTCAATGTCAGGACGAACGCTCTCAATTTAAAAATAAGGATAGGGCAATGAAAATGCTTCGTGCAAAACTTTACGAAGCACAACGTCAAAAGCTTGATGAAGAACGTGCAGGAATGCGTAAATCTCAGGTTGGAACTGGCGACAGAAGTGATAAAATCCGCACATATAATTATCCACAAAATCGTGTTACCGATCACCGTGTGAACCTTACACTTTATAAATTGGATTATGTTATGGTTGGTGAAGCCTTAGATGAAATAATTGATAAACTTATTACCGAAGATCAAATTCAAAAGTTATCTGAACTGTGAAGTTTTAACTGAGGGGGAAAATGAAGATCATATCAAAAGAATTAAATATAAATAAGTATTTTTCATTTATATTTAT
>JAAVBN010000026.1 GCA_014803545.1 bacterium
TTCAATACCAAGAATATTACAAAAAATTAAATAAATTACCAGTTGAAACTATTTCAAAATATCAAACTGGATACTTCCAAAACATAATTAACAAAATCATTACATTAGTAAAAAATATATTACTAGCGGAATATATGGGTATAATAATGACATTTGGTTTCTTGCTTTATACCCTATATAAACAATCAACAATATTATTTATCATCTCTTTTATTACAAGTATCATTTGTGTATTTCTAAGCATTAAAATATTAAAAAAAGCAAATGGACAGGTAAAAAACTATACAATCAAGAATATGAATACTCATCTGTATATAATGATTTCATAAGCAATATTCGCACTGTTAAATTATTAAACGACAATAATTATTTTATTACTAAGATAAATAAAGAAGGTAAAAAATGCTATAACGAACACCGAAAATATGTGAAGTTTTATTCTTTTGAAGAATTAGTGCGTCATATCTTAATAGTCATCCCTTTCTTTCTTGGACTTATAAGTGCAGTTATTGATTTATCACACGGAATTGATACAATAGGAATAATTACCTTTTATATTTCATTACAAGTAGATATGGACTACGTATTTAACGAATTATCCAGAACAATAATAAGTTGGTATGAACTGAAAGCAATTAAAGATAAATTAAAATCTATATTTGAAAATTTGGATAACAGAAATAAACTTGAATCTTTTAATAAAATTACATTATCTGATGTAGTAATTAAATACCCTAAATCAAATTTGGAAATAAAAGTAAATGAATTTATAATTAATAAAAACGATAAAATCTCAATCATAGGGCAATCTGGACAAGGTAAAACCTCTATCATAAACCTAATCCTTGGAAATCTTAATCCATACAAGGGAAATATCTTTATTGATAAAAAGAACTTAACTAATATTAAATTAGATATTGGAACAGTAAGCCAAGAAATTGAATTATTTAATATGTCTATAAAGGACAATCTATGTTTAGATAAACAAATCTCAGATGAAGAAATTATAAACTATTTAAAGGAATTAGAATTAAACGAAATCTTATTGTTTGAAGACGGAATTTATACAATCGTTGGCGAAAAGGGATTAAAATTATCCACTGGTCAAAAACGAAGATTTAATATTTTAAGAAGTTATTTAATGGATAAAAATATTTATATTTTAGATGAGCCAACTTCTAATCTGGATAAACATACCGAAGAAATAGTTGTAAATTTCATTTTAAAATACTTTAAAAATAAAACATTAATAATCGCTACACATAATGAAAAAATAAATGAAATATGTAATAAATTCTATAAATTTGAAAACCATAATTTATTGAAAATAAAATAAATCCCACACAAAAAAAACATATAAAAAAGGACCTGCAAACACAAGTCCCTTTTCTTTTTTCAAAACCTATATACTATTTCCAAAATTTCAAGAAACCCAATAAACCAAGTTTTCCTTGCTTTGAAAAATAAACCTTTCCACAGTAAGGACATTTGTTAAAGTTCTTTGTAAAGATTTTTGCAATCTTTCTTGCTATTATAACAGGTATTAAAGTAATTATAAATGCAAGAACAACTACACCCAATGTAATCCATTTAAAGTATTTGTTAATTGAAGACATTACATTTCTTACAACAGAAACCTTTGAATTTGAAAATTCTCTATAAATAGAAGATGTAATTTTTCTTTGGTTTTCAGTCATAATACCATACCTATCCGCAACCAAATTTTTATAGCTTGCATCACTTAAACTTAATTGCTTTTGCATCTGACTTGATCCAAATTCACTAAGTTCTTCTTTCAAAGCACCTGTTAAATCACTTTGCAAAGTCTTTGCAATATTTTCAGTAGATTCCTTAATTTGAGTATTTATTTTATCAACTTGCTTTTGCAAAGCAGATGTAGTATCAGCAACCTTTGCTGCCTCTTTAACACCAACTTTTGATAAAATATTTGCACCCTTATTTACCTTTTCAGTTTTCTCAACAACACTATCAAGTTTGATTTCTGGCACTTTTATTTTGCTTGTGTATTTGTTAATGTTTATTTTATTAACTAAATCATTTGAAAGAGTTGTATATTGATCCATCAAAGCCTTGTTTGCTTCATACACACCTTTTACAACAGCAAACTCCTTTATAGCATCAGCCCTTGTATAAATAATATAGCAAAGAGGAAGAGTAATACATACTATCCAAAGAAAGCTAAAAATATTAGCAATTTTTTTTGCCGTAGAAGTTTGATGCATAACTTTGTATTCATCACCAGATTTTACTTTTTTTACCATAAATTTCTCCTTTTGTTGGTTAAACATTACTATTTTATTTGAAACTTTTTCAATATGCAATATAATTATTAAAGGATATAATAGGAAAAAATTATGGATATAATAAAAGAAATTTTTGATAATTTTATTTATGATTCAAAAAAACTACTTAATTTTGGTTTCAAAAAACAAAACAATACCTACACCTATAATCAATTACTTTCCAATAAACAATTTGAATTAAAGGTAATTATATCTGACAAAGATATAAAAGCAGATGTTTGGGACAAAGACACAAACGACATTTACACACTTGTAAAGGTAGAAAGTGCAAAGGGAACATTTATCTCAAAAATAAAAAATGAATTTGAAACTATACTTTATGATATAAGGGATAATTGCTTTACACCAGATGTGTTTAAAACAGCAACTGCAAAAGAACTTATTAAATATATAAAGGATAAATATAATAATGACTTGGAATTTCTTTGGCAAAAATTTCCAAATAATGCAATCGCCCGCCGAACCGACAATAAAAAATGGTATATAGCATTTCTAACAATAAAGGGGAATAAAATAGGATTAAAGGACAACAAAGAAATTGAAATCATTGATATACGAATGAAGCCAGAGGACATTGAAAAACTTGTTGATAACAAAGTCTACTTTGCTGGCTATCATATGAATAAAAAGCACTGGATAACAATTCCCCTTAACACAAAAATTGATATAAGCACAATAAAAAAACTTATTGATGAAAGCTTTGATTTGGCAAAATAAAAGTAAAAAACTCCACCTCAACCAGACGGAGTTTTTTTTTAATAAAATAAAAGAAATTATCTTTGTTTTAATTGAGATTTTAACATTGCCTTTTTTTGTTTTTTAGATATTAAATAATTTTTAACAGCTTCATAACTAATACCCTCTTTTTTACATTCTTTCTTCAAAAACTTTTTTTTACTTAACATATCAGCAGGAGCAGGTATTTCTTCTTCATATACATCATCAGCTATTACAGTTTTCGTATAAACATAAAAGTCATAATCCTTTTCTTTTATTTTTACCCACTGTTTAAGAAATTTTTCCTGTTTTTTTAAATCAATTACTCTGGCAGTTTCTTCCCTTATAATATCTCTAATTTCATCTTTAGTTATGTTATTCATTTTTATTTCCTTTTTTTAATTAAACAACATAAATCATAAACCAATTGTTTTTTTTGTCAACGACTTTTTTATTAAAATAAGATAAAACAAAAACCCGTCTTAAAACGGGCTTAAATTTCTTTTGTTTTTGGCGTCCCCAAGGAGATTTGAAAACGTTCTTGTGAGACCTTAAACTACTCACGGCGTTAGTGAGTAGTTTTAGAAGCGAACAAGGTTGTTTCCGAATTGTGGCAATCGGTATTTATCTAAAATGCTAACCAAGACGAATGGATAAAAAAAAGTCCCGTCTTAAAACGGGCTTGAATTTCTTTTGTTTTTGGCGTCCCCAAGGAGATTCGAACTCCTGTTGAGAGATTGAAAGCCTCTAGTCCTAGGCCTCTAGACGATGGGGACAACTTTCAAACATAGAGGATATTATACATATATTAAAAACGATTGCAAGCATTTTTTTCATAAATTTATAAAAAATTTCTACCTTACCATATCTCGCGCCGCTTTACTAAGGCTGTCAACTTTCTCGTGATACTTCAAACTTTCCTTTTTCACCCAACAAATAAAAATATTTTTATCGGACAAGGCGGAAAGTAAAAAATATATTTCATCAAGCAATTCATTCGCACCTGTTGGACGTTGAACATACTTTTTAATCTTTCCAATCGCATTTAAACAATCATTGAAAATTACTATATCCAAATCGGTCAACTTTTGCTTATTCATATTTAAATAGGCCAAAGTATGCTTAATAGCTTTTAATTCCATTTCCACAGGCGACTTTGCATCATCAACTCCACTTTTTTCCACATATTCGCCACCAACAGAAACAAATCCATAACCGCCCTTGCCTTTTCCTTCTACAAAACTTCCATCGGAAAAGAACACAACCGAGCTTTTCATAAATTCATTACAACGGGCCAATGCCTCTTTTTTATTATAATATTTATCATCAATAATATACATTTTACCCCTCTCTTATCTTTCTTTTTTATTCACAACCAACAAACTTTTATTAGCTTTCTTTGAAAATTCATAATTCAAAATAAACCTTTTTGCATCGTCATAATTAAATTTTCCATAAAGGAAGTCATACATTTTATCACCACTATATTTTTTAGCTTTTGCAATTTTATCAAAATTTCTGTTTAATACATATACATCTTCAAATACTTCAAACATTTCATCCCAATTTATATTATACTTTGAAAATACCTCACCACCATATTCTGGACCAGTAAAGGTATTCAATATACACTCTGCTACTGCAATAAACTCTTTTTTAGTAAGCATCTTCTTTTTAATATTTAAAAAATCAAACTCATCCGCATAATCAAGATTAGAAAATTTACATGAATATGCTTCAAAGAATTTCGCAAAATTAACTACATTCATAGATTCAATAAAATTATTCTCATATATAAATTCAGATTTTAAATAAGCATCAAGTTCTGTAAACATAAAAAATAAAAATACCTGAAAATTATCAAAACTAAGCAACCGTGCAAGAGTTAAACCAGGAAAAGTTTTTTGAATATTTAAATCTTGTGTAAAATGAACATATTCATGAGCCAAACTAGATTTTATCAATTTGTCATTTTTAAGAATCTTGTGTGATAGAAATATTTTTTGATTCTTATATTCCGCCGAATCTCCCTTACCCATAACAGCAACATCAACAAAAATCCTTTTATCTCCACATTCAAACATTTTTTTAAAAGGAGGATATTCATCACACATTTCCAAATAAGCCTTCTTCAATTTATCTAAATTACTAGAAAACACAAAAGGTCCACATACTATATTGTCAGAAACTTTCTTCATAATACTATCCTTTATTAAATTTATCATAATATTAAACGAATTTATTTTATTTGTCAATTATTATTTTACTGAAACAATTGATTTTCAACTTCAAAGGTGATAAAATTTAATCACTTTAACAAATAAAAAAGGAGAAATAAAAATGGCAATGGTATCTTTAAGACAATTACTTGATAACGCTTCCGAATACGGATACGGTATTCCAGCATTCAATATAAACAATATGGAACAAATGCTCGCAGTCCTCGCTGCCGCAAACAAATGTAATGCTCCTGTTATTATCCAAGCATCAAAAGGTGCAAGAGCTTATGCAAATGATAAGGTCCTTACTCATCTTATGAAGGCCGCAGTTGAGATGTATCCACATCTTCCAATCTGCCTTCACCAAGATCACGGTCCATCAGTTTCTGTATGTGCCTCCGCAATCGCAAACGGCTTTACTTCCGTTATGATGGACGGCTCCCTTACCCCAGACGGCAAACCTTCAAGCTTTGAATACAACGTTGATGTTACAAAACATACCGCATGTATTGCACACCCTCTTGGTGTATCAGTAGAAGGCGAAATCGGAGTTATCGGTTCACTTGAAACTGGAAAGGGCGAAAAGGAAGACGGCTTCGGTGCAGAAGGCACAGTATCAAAGGACAAACTCGTCACCAATCCAGCCGAGGCAGCAAAGTTTGTTGCCGCAACTCACGTTGACGCACTCGCTGTTGCAATCGGAACTTCACACGGCGCATATAAGTTTACAAGAAAACCAGACGGTGAAATTCTTTCTATTGAAACAGTAAAACTTATCCATGAAAAACTTCCAAATACCGCTTTGGTAATGCACGGCTCTTCCAGTGTTCCACAAGATTTACTTGAAGAAATCAACAAATACGGTGGTGCAATTCCTGAAACCTATGGTGTTCCAGTAGAAGAAATTCAAAAAGGTATCAAATACGGTGTCCGCAAAGTCAATGTTGATACAGACCTTCGTCTTGCTTGCACCGCAGCAATCAGAAAAGTTTATGCAGAAAACCCTGCTGAATTTGACCCAAGAAAGTATTTAAAGCCAGCAATAGAGAAAATGCAATCTGTATGTGAGGCAAGATACGAACAATTTGGTGCCGCAGGTCATGCCGACAAAATCAAACCAATATCACTTCTTGATATGGCAAAAAGATATGAGTCTGGCGAACTTGACCCAATCATCAAAGAATAAAAAAAACAGCCCCTCGGACCTGAGGGGCTTTTAATTATCTTCCATTATTTTTTAAATTTGGATAAAATCTTTTAACAATTTCTTTATATTCTGGATATTCTTTTCTTTCAAGGAAATCTCTCAAGAAACGAAGTAATTCACGTTCATTTAATAAACAATTAGTTACAAACATATCAATATATTCAGACTTTTTTATTGTTTCACGACTATAACTAGATTCATAATTATTTATTTCATACTCATATTCATGCTCATATGTATAATCTCTTATTTCATTATTAAACATAGCATTAAGAATTGCCTCACGATTTTCTAATCGTTTAAATATATTATAAGATTTTTGTAATAGTTCCCTTTTTAAATCAGTATTGCCACCACTTTTATCTAAGTCCATATGCTGTACCTTTGGGTCCTTACTATTGTAATATTCACATGTAATATCATTTTCACATATGTCAACCAATCTGTTTAACAACTTATATCTGTTGGGATTACTTTTATTAAAAAGATTAGTAAAATTCTCTAAAAGTGAAACATATCTATCTGGTAATTGTAATAATTTGTCTACTATAACATCTAAAGGTTGGTTATCTACCTCTGATATTCTTCTAGCAATGGATTGTTCATTTTTGTATTTATAGGAATAAGTTATAATATTTTTTCCTTTTAATGGATGTCTTACTGATATATACATTTTTTCTATATCTTTATAAGTCAAATACTTAACCTTGCTTTTATTTGTATTTTTTTCAACTGTATTCATTTTAATACCTCGATTTTATTTTACTGATATATTATAGTTTAAACAAAAAAAAACAGCTGTCAATGATATTTTTAGGGTTTTATCTTCATCATTTATCAAAGACGCAAGTCTTTGGTCCATCCCCCTAGTGTACCATTTTCCGACTGGTAATTATAGTAAAAAAAATCAACATAATAAATCCACCAGTAGTAAGTTTTGTAAAAAACTTACAGTCGCCCTCCCTTACCCCCGCCTTGCGGGAGGGCGACAACTGACAAGGAGGGAAGTATAAAAAATCAGATATAGTAATAAAACCCATATATTTTATTTTCCCTTTCTATATTTCTCTCAGTCAGCAAGCGGACGCCAAGACGCCCACAAACAAAAAAAACTTCCCAAAATACAAAGGGAAGTTTTTTACGAACAAAACAATAACATAAACTCTCTATTTTTACCTGTAACGACGGACTACTACCCAACCGTTGGAACCACCACCACCAGATGCCGAATTACAAGTTAGACCACCACCAGATCTTCCACCGCCACCACCACCAGCAGCACCTTGTCCATTACCAGCAGATACACCATCTGCACCTCTATCATCTATATGACCTTGTTCACCACCACCACCAGCATTCGCAGTAATAGAAATACCCATAGCAGCAAAGGTCAACTTACTTGGATTACCAGCAGATCCTCTATCTCCACCTCTACCATCATGACCTTTTCCACCAGCACCACCAGCACCTACACTATAAGTATATGATTTTGATCCATCAGGTATAAATAATACCCTCGCAATTTTTTCTCCTTTACCACCTGCTCCACCATGGGCCCATTTACATTTAAAACCATTACCATTATTTCCACCGGCACCACCACCACCACCAGCACCAGCTACTTCAACATAATATATACCAGTAGAAAGAGAACCTGAACCACCAGAAAGTGCAACTTCATCATAAGAACCAAGGTGAGATGCCATCAAAGAAGAAATCTCATTATATGCTGAAGATGTGAAGAAACTATCTACTTCCAAACAAGAAACTTCAGGATTAGAAGAAGTACTCAAAGAAGCATAATTTTCATCAGTATAAGGAGTTATTTTACCAGAAGCATCAACCTTAACATACATCTTTGACAGATATTCCATAAGTGAAGCCGCAGTTTTTGTTCCCGATGATACCCATTTATTAACCAAATCCTTTCCCAAAGAAGAACATGCCGTAATAATTTCACCTGAATAATTACTACTTACAGAGTTCTTTAATTCTTGCAAACTGTTCATATATTGCTTATCCGCAACCAATTGCTGACTTAATTGTTCGGTTTCCAAATTCAAAAGCTCCGTTTCCGCCTCTGAACGAGCCAATGCTCTGTCCGCAGCAGACTGTATCTTATTTAATGTTCTTTCAGCATCATCCTTTTGTAATGTGGTTGCAACATTCGCAAGAGTTGTAATATCCTTAATCTTATTCTTTATAATTCCAGCCAAAGCATCTTCCAAATAATTCTTTATTTGCGTATCAAAGTTTGCGTAATGATTATTTCTTACACTGATAAGATTTTGTTCGTATACATCACAAGCCTTCTTTGCTGACATAAAGTCCAACTCCTCATAATCGGAATCCGCATTATATGTTCCATCAGATGCAGGCTCAACATCTTCCTTTGGCCAATATCCAGCTAAATAATATCTTTCCAAATCGTCCTTATATGATTCCTTACAAGAAGATAAAATCTTCTTATTTTTGTTAAATGTCTTATATGTTTCTTTTAATGCCGAAGAAACTCCCTTTATACTTTTCTCCTTTCCATCAAAGCAATATGTTGCAGCCTTGTTAAACAAAGCCGATGGGAACACCAATCCAGAACCAAGTGGTGGAACAACATTAATTGAAAACAATGAACTATCCCTCTCTATACCCAAATCGGTATAAATACTTCTTGCATCCTTTTCTGCCTCCGCCTGTGCCTTCATTATAACATTTTTATCAACACTATCTGATTGACATCTTCTGACATCACTATTCCATGTTGACTTAGCAGGACATCTTACACACTTTTTGCTTGAAGCATCAAAGATATCAGAATCCAATGGACAACTTCCTGATGCAGTAGATGTTGCGGTGATGAATTCTGCGGTTGAAAGTCCAGCATCTGTATACTTACCAGATTCGCTATTATAAAGTTGGCAAGCACCAATTGACGCATTATATTTATACCCATTATCACACTTAGTAGAAGTATTTAATAATGTAGAAATGTCGTATGATTGCAAAGTTTCCAATCCTAAGCCCTCTATCTTTTGTTTATAAAGATTAGAATCCATAAAATTAACCATTTTTAATTCACCAGATTCCAACCTTCTCAACGCTTCCTTGTAATATTCTGATGAAGAAGTTGTTCCAAAGACATTTGCGATTTCCGCCCTGAGCTTTGCTTCACCAGTTAATCCATTAGTATTATTTTCTTCCGAAGAAAGCTTACAATAATTCGTTTTTACACCAATCGCATTTTTAAGTGTTGATGTCCTTAAATCACAATAATAATTATAGGAGAAATACAAATCATTAACATCACGAGATGAACAATTTTCATACACAAAATTCCTATACTCAGAGTCAGCAGTTGTAAGATCCTCAACACTTTTATATTTCTCAACTAAATATTTTTCTTTACACAAAGCTTGATAATTCTTCCATGCAGTATTAACCGTTCCATTACTTGATAAGAAAGAATTTAAAGTTTTATATGTCGTGCAAGAAGGACAAATCCCAGTTTTTGCAGTCTGATTAACATTCAAAGTTGCAACACCCGAAGATGAACATTCTGCCGATGTAAGATAAAGAGAATACTGATTAATCAAGGAATTCATATCTGTCTGTGCTATATTAAAACTTGAAATTGTAGCTTCATTTAACACATTACGACAAGAAGAAACCACTTGCATATTTTGAGGTAAATTGGTATTATTTATATCATAAAATAAACATCTGAATGGCTCACCAGTTTCAAGATAAGCCTGCACTGCATCATCGTCATAAAGATAAGTATATTTATCAATAATATCCTTTATTTGTGCATCCATACAAGAAACAAAAGCATTTCTACAAGATTGTTGCTCTTGCTTAAAAGAATTTGCCTGTGCTGACAAAGAAACTTTCTTACTTGTAGTGGTAGAAGACGAATTCCTTCTTGCAGAAGCAGAAGTTTTTGAAGAAGATGATGAAGTAGCCGCTCTTTTTGTAGAAGTTGACGATTTAGCCGCTCTTTTAGTATTAGAAGATGAACTCTTTTTCTTTGTTGAAGAAGATTTTTTAGTAGATTTTTTTGTAGCAGAAAAAGCCATATCAATACAAGGAACAGAAACGCCTACTACTACAAGACCTAAAATAAATATATTTTTAAAAACTTTTCTCAACATCTTCATCCTCACTCTTTCTTCCCTGGAAATTGATTCTTTAAATCATTTCGGACTTCATCTCCAACAAAACTAGCTTTAACTTTTGCTGCATTTATTATAGAAGAAAATAACGGAATATCATAATTAAAGCTACCAATATTTTTACACAAAATTGGATAATATCCTTCCTTCACACTGTTATCAGTAGGATTGGTTTTTGCTACAACATAACTACTATAATCTTTGTTTTCAACATTATTTATATGTGAAGGAACTATATCACCATCCCTTGATATTTTAATACCCCTAGATGTAGCTTGTGTTGTCCAAGTATAATAAGGAGATAACAAAGCTGATGAAGAGAAGCAACTATTTCCATTTGATTGACATATTGCATTATAAGCATCTTGTACCATAGTAGAACATGCAGCAACAGCATTAGCCGAGAAATTATTAACATATAAAGTAGCTAATTCTGTATAAGCCTCTGATTTTTTTATATTGCTACTTGACATAGCAATACTAAGGTTTGTTTCAGCAAGTTTAAGATCTCCTTCTGCCTTTGTCTTATTATAAGAAATTTCTCTTGCTAATTTTTCATTATCAAAAGAAATTGTTTGATCAAGGGAAATCAAAGTATTCTCAGCCTGTGTTAACGAAGAAGTTGACTTAATCTTCTTTTTAATCATCTTTGCGATATTATCTTCAATCCAGTTTTGCATTTGATTATCAAATTCACCATATTTTGAATCACGAACAGAAATTAATGCTTGTTCATACAAATTACAACTGTCCTTTGCAGAAAAGAAACCTGTTTCTATATCAGTAGTTTCTCCTGATATTTGATTACCCTCTTCATCTAATGGGACACCTTTCCATTTACCTGTCAAATAATATCTTTCCAAATTAGATTTCAAAGGCCCACAATTATTTTTTAAATAAGTTGTTTTTTCATTATTTTCTTTAATTAATTTCTTTTGTGCTGCTGTTCCAGAAAGCTCTTCTATAACAAAACATTTATTGGATGCTGTATTAAATTGAGAACTTGCTAAATAATTATTTGCACCAATAGGTGGTACAACATTAATTGAAAATAGCTCTGTTTCTGTATCTAAATTAAGTTCACTAAATATCTCATTACTAATATCACTACTTATTACATAGCTATCAGGATTTTGTAAATTCAATTGCTCAATGAAATTTTTATAAATAGTAGAGCTTTCCAAATTTATCATTTGCAAACCATCACCATTTATTCTGTTTAAAACTTCATTATAATAAGCAATACTATATTTTGTAGCAAACGAAGAACCATGAGATATATCACATTGATTAATTTTTCGCCCAATGTTGTTTTTTAATTTTCTATTTATATCACAATAGTAATTATAAGAACTATATAGCTCATTTACACCACGTTGGGTATAACAATTTGAAACATCTGAATTAATACAAATACTTTTATCATCACTTAATAAATTATCACTAGCTACCAAAGTATTAGAATTATTATCATAAAAAGCACATCTAAAAGGTTGTCCTGTATCCAATGCTGCATTAAGAGCTTCATCATCAGCCAAAAAAGAATACTTACCAATTATACCAGTAATTTGGCTATCCATACATTCAACATATTTATCAATACAAATTTGTTCTTCTGCCGTAGAGTTATCACCTAATTGATTAAGGAAGGATAAACTGTTTCCAATAGTCCGCCTAACTCTTCCTACATTTCTTTTTGTTGACGTCCTTGACGAAGAAGTAGCCGCCCTTTTTGTAGATGTAGAAGAAGTAGCCGCACGTTTAGTAGAAGACAAAGACCTCTTTTTAGTAGTAGTCGCAGCTCTTTTTGATGAAGAAGACGAAGAAGTTGACTTACTCTTTGAAGAAGTTGAGGTTTTCTTTGTAGAAGACGTTTTTTTTGAAGAAGTTTTTGTTTTAGAAGATACAGGCAAAGACACAGAAAACGCAACCATTCCTGACAAAAGGAATAATCCTAAAATTTGCATAATTTTTTCCGATTTTCTCGTCTTCATTTTCTCCTTCACTTCTTCTCCATATAATAATAAAGAAAATATCAAAAAAAATCAAGCAAATTCCAAAAAAAAATTTATTTACCCCCCCCCCCAGGGGTAATACTGTAAAATCAATAGGATAATACACTAAAAATCCATTTCGGTATATTAAAAAATATAATTATTTTTCCACATCAATCACCAATAAAAAAAATAAAAGATATATTTATAATTCTCAATATTTAATTTGTTGACATCATTATAATTACCACACTTTTTTTAGAAATGGGTAAAAAAGGATTACCTAATTTATTAAGAATTAATACAAAAGATTCCAAAAAAATAACTTGTAATAGTATTATCTGATTACAAGTTATAATTTTATTTATTGATTATTTAACAGAAGATACACAGTATATTGCTGCGGCACCATCACCACCTTTACTACCAGGTGATTTTCTTTTATCATCACCACCACCTCCACCAAAAGCTCCTAAACCATTTCCACTGTGTCCAGCATTTTTACCACCAGAACGACCAGCACCTTCACCACCATTACCACCATCAGCTTTATAGGTAGTACCCATTATAGTAAATGTCGTATCGCCACCTTTTTTACCATCAGAAGCGGATTTTTGTAGTTTGTTTCCACTACCACCACTTCCACCAATTCCGATTGATAATGTATAATTTTCAGCTTTGGATAATAAGATAATTGGTTCCACACTACCACCTCTACCACCATTACCACCACTATGTCTAGCATTACCGCCACCGCCACCACCGCCAGCACCCAATAAAGCAACTTTATAAATACCCATTGGAATACTTCCAGAAGAAGCAAGGGATAAGGAAGAACAAGCTCCAAAAGTCACTTTTTTTGCAATCATTTCTGAAAGATTAAATCCTTTTAATTCATTACAGAAAAATTCCTGATATTTATTCTTATCTAATGCAGCATATTCCGCATCAGAAAGGACATTGCTATCAGATTCTGAAATTGCTGAAACTCCTCTTATATCTCCATCAACATTGGCCTTAACTGATAAATTTGCTAACTTAAACATAGACGAATTATCCGTAGTTAATTTTGAAATCAAATTATCCGCCATATACAAACAAGCACTAGCAATTTGTTTTGAATAATTTTCAGAAACTAAACTTTTAAGCTCATTTCTAACAGAAATTGTTGTCTTAGAAGACTCCAATTGTTTAGTAAGAAGGTTAGTTTCCGCATTCATAATAGCAATTTCCGCATCGGCTTTAGATGTTTTCACCTCAGCTTGTCGTTCCATATTAGAAATAGTGATATTAGCATCGGTTTCTTGTAAAGAACTTAAAGAATTAGCGATAGTAGTAAGGGATTTAGTTTTATTTTTGATAAGTTTAGCAACCTCATCATCTATGTAATTTTTAAGTTGAGTATCAAAATCTGCATAGACTTTATTTCTTGTTGAAATAAGAGTTTGTTCATACAAATCACACGATTTTTTAGCAGATAAGAAATCTGTCTGTTCAAGCTCTGCATTACCAGCTTGATAATCATCGGCAGAATAAGGTGTCATAGTATCAGATGAATCATCAGAGCTAACACAAACATTAGAAACAGAATTATATACATAACCATCATCACAAGGTTTTACTGTCGTTCCCGCTACATAATAGCGTTCAAGCTCCTGTCTTGTGCTTGCACTAGAACAATTATTAGAAAGATAAGTAATCGCAGATTGAATAACCGCCTCATTTTCTGTTGCCTTTTTACCAGACAATTTAAATGCTGTATTACCTAAACAAATATTACGAGCTTTATCATATTGCGCCGCCGCATCAAAACTTCCCGTTCCAACAGGCGGAACAACATTGATTGAGAAAATCTCATTTTCATCATTTGAAAGTCCCAAATCTTCTAACAAATCACCAACACTGTTTTCATATTTTGTGCAATTACAATTATCACTTCCCTCTTTACAAGATTTACCTTCATTTGCATCACCTTTTGCATAGGTGCAAGTCTTTCCAGTCAATGACATTTGATTCCAATTTTCCAAACCTAATGGCTCAATCTTATTCTTAAATAATTTCGTTTTTTCAAAGTTTATAATTTTAAGCTCACCATTAGAGACTCGCCTATTTGCCTCATTATAATAAGCATAAGAATCCTTTGTAGCAAATATATCACTCTTGCTTTTTCCACCCGTTGCCTTTAAATTACATTTATTCACAGGAATCCCAGCAATACCGACTTCGGAACTGCTTAAATCACAATAATAATTATATGATAAATAAAGCTCATTAACATCTTTTTGATTAGAACAAATATTCATATTATTAAAGACTTTATCATCTTTTTTCTTTGATGCACCATTTGAATCTACATAAGTTTCCTTTCTTTTTGCGACTAAATCAGAACTGCAATATCTTGAATCATTAGCAAATAATCCCTCCACCTTAGAAGAATTATAGTAAATACAACGGAAAGGTTCTCTTGTTTCCTGCATAGCTTGAACCGCCGCATCATCAGCCAAATATTGATAATTTGAAATAATGTTATCAATTTGCGCATCCATACATTCTGTAAATTTAGATATACAATTATCTGCTGTTGTAGAAACAGAACCAGATGAAGTAGTAGTCCTACCCAAAGCTCTTGTCGTGCCAAGGCTTCTTTTTGATGAAGACCTTGATGCAGAAGCATTTCTTTTAGAAGAAGTTGCCGCCCTCTTTGCACTACCACCAGAACTTTTCTTTGCTCCAGTCTGTTTTGTTTGTGCAAAAACAGGGACACTAATTTGTCCTGTAAAAGTAAATAAACACAAAAATACAACTAATTTATTAAACATCTATTCCTCCAATACATTAACATTATTATACTATAAAAAAAATAATAATACAAGAATTTAGTTGATTTTTTTCACTTTTCTTTGTAAAAAATAAATTAAGGTTAAGGAAAGGGGAAAAAAATGAATGTTTTTATGATCTTAATAATGGCAGTTATGCTTGGTATGTATCAATACTTTACTGCAAAACGTTCTTCTGATGTCACATTAAATAAGGATGAACGAGCTTTTGAAGTTGAACTCAACTGTCTTAAACAATTCCATGATTATGGTGCAACAAGAAACGAAGCAACATTAGTAGAGGGATTTATAAATCCTAATTACACATGTGCGAATGCCGAAGGTATAAAAATGTATAAATACTGCCTTAATAATAATATAGTAGCCTCTTGTGCCGATAAAAATATTACAGAACATTGCGTCGCAACAACTATGTCAAAGGATAATCTTGATAACTCATTAAAGGCTTTGTTATTTAAAAAAGGAATAGAAGAAATAAAAATAGGAAATCTATTAAAGGGTAAAAAAATATCAACAAATAATCACCCTGCTTCACAAAGCAAACAAACAAACTTTGGTTTGGTAAGTTGTGTTTCCGCCGAACGCATATCTCAAAATGAAAAACTCGCAAACGAAGATTGTAAAAAACAAGGCAAATTTGCATCAAGAGCAGCCGACGGCTCTTGGATTTGTACAGACGTTCCTGAATTATCAGAATGCACAGCTCACGAACTTTCTGTTCATAATACAGAAGGAAGAGAAAATTGCACTGGTCCAATAAACAATAAATACTGTTGTGCAAATACATCTATCACTGATTATATATGTGGAAACGACCCTAATATAAGACCTACCTGGAATACTTCAACCAGATTTTATACTTGCACAACTGGTGATGATGCTTGCAATAAAGAAAATGAACACATTATGAAAGTTGTAAATGAAAACAAAGCAGAAATAGGACAAATAAGCATTCCTAAAACAAATATAAGCAAAGATAAATTCTACACTGCAAGATATAATACAAAAACAAAGCAATGGGAATGTATTCCAAATGCTGAAAAATTAATAAGCGAGTGTAAGTCTTTTGTAATAAAAAATAAACACGCTTATGTATCTGTAAGCGACCTATCAACAATAAACGGTAATCCTGTATGTAATGGTGCATCAAGCAGTTCTGCAAGTGCAATTGAAACTTGCTCTGCTTGTGGAACCGCTGAACTTGATGAAACAACTGGACAATGGACATGTAAATATGCAACCACCTGGAATGCATTAAGGGCAAAACATAACCAAGATAGTCAATACATTGACAACCTCCGTGGAAAAGAAGGAACCGAAAAAAACACAAAAGGTGTTGATGCTTGTTTCAAAGGTTGCACTGATAAAATGATTAACAGTATAAAAAGTGGTAAACCAAATGGTTTAACTTGGGGACTTACATGGAACTCCAATTCAAAACTATGGGAATGTTTCACCTGTGATGAAAGATATGTAAAGGAAGATGGAATAACAACATCAGCTTACATCAATGATAGATGTAAAAAAGATACCGCATTAGCTGTATGTAATGATAATACAGCAACTGAAACAGATTGTAGCACAGAGGATATAAACGGAAGATGTGTTTTAAGATGTTGCAACGATTTGTATCAAAAAAGAGGAACCGATGGACAATGTTATACCAAATGGTGCAGAGGAAACTTATCCGAATACAATGCAAAAATTGGAACACCTACAAACTCAAAATGCCCAGATAATTTAAGAGTTGTGTATAACAATGTTAAGGATTGTGTGTATTGTATAAGACCTGAGGCTATCAGAATCAGAGAGTAATAAAAAAAGGGCAACAAACTTTGCCCTTTTATTTTTATTAAAACATCCCTAATTTGATGATGGAAGTCCAGATGAATTAAACTTTCCAATATTTCCAAATAACTCTTGAAAGAAATTCAATTTTATTTCTGATGGAAGCTCCGTCTTCTTTGCTAAATCAACATCAAAACTGCTATCCGAAATATTCTTCAATTTTATTTCATTTACACTATCATCAGAATTAAATTTCACTGTTAATACTTCATATTTTGAAAACATAGGGTCAAGAAAAGCAAATATCTTTCCCTCTGCTGTATAATAAAACCATTTTTCAGCACCAACAAAACTTACCGACGCAGGCGAACCCAACAAATCATACACTTCCTTTTTTGTTGTTGAACTTTTAACTTGTTCTATTTGCGAAGCTCTCATAGGCACACCAGATCTATATTCCTTTGTAAGACACGCCGACAAAAGAAAAACGCTACAAATTGCAACATAATTTTTCATAAAACTTTCTCCTTTTCAAACGATTATACCAACTTATTTTACAAAGTCCATTTTTTTATTGAAAAACTCTTTTTATTCTCTATACTTAAATATTAAGAGATAAAAAAGCAAGGTGAGGAAAGTGAAAAAATTATTTATAATCATAATTAGTTTATTAATAGCATCAATAAAATTAACTGCTGCTACAAGAAAGTCATCTTCTAAAAATTCAAGAAGAGTTGCATCAAAAGTAAAACTTCCACCACCAAACGAAATGCAATGCAGAGAAAATATTGACTACTGCTTTAACTATTATTGCTTTGATAAAAAAACTTTAACAGATGGAGTATATTCAAAATGCGGTAGTGAATCTGCCTCCAAAATATCAATAAACGTTAACGATTGTTTAGATACAAGAGGAATAATCAAAAACCTTGATTTAAAAGATGGTTGTCTTCCATATACATATAATTATATTGTTGCTCTCCTTGGTAATAAAGATATAATTGAAACCGCACTTAAAAAACAAACAACAGAATGTAGCGAAGCAACAGTTGCTCTTGACGCAGCAAAGGCATGCTGGGCAAAAATGATTGCTCACGATGGCTCTATTGATTCGTCATTAAGGACTCAACTCGTCGCCCTTTGTGGTTATGCGAAAAGTAAAGATACCGATATGGTTGACCGATTCTATCACGCTGGCGATTACGGTGATTCTAACATCGCCGCACAAATGGATATGGAACTAACTGGTCAAAATACAAAGAAACGCGAAAACTGGCGTCAAGTTGTTGATGGCATCCTTGCTGGCTATATGGAAATGGCTGAACTTGCTTGTGGTGAAGAGGATTACGATATAACAAAGGTCAACGATTATATTCCAGACAGCCGAACAAATCTTGCTATGGTAAGGGCACAGGCCCAAGCTGATGAAATGGGACGTGCAACTGCAAACCGTATTGTAAATTCTTGGTTCAGAAAAACTGACTGTCTAAACTCCCCACTACCAAAGGGCGGACTTAGATGGGAATACATAGAAGACGGCGCACCAGATTGCCGTATAGTATGTCTTGACGGATACACCGAAGGTAATAATTCAAGTGAATGTATTGAAAAGAAAGATACTATAATTGCATTTGGTGGATTTGTAAACACAGAGGTTGCCTATGTCGGTGAACCTTCAATAACTCCTACACAGGAACAAACTTATATTCCAACAGATAATTATAACCCATTCACAGAAAAAGAATACGATAATACAGACAACAATAATTATCCACAAAGTAAAGTATGTTCAAAATCAACACTTAACAAACGCACTTATGGAAGCATTCCTCCTACAAAAAGAGAAATATGTAAAGTATTCTTCCCTGATTGTGCAAGCGGTAAACTTGGAAGAATGAGATGGTATGAAAGAAATACTGATAAACCATCCGATGAATTCTTCTGTCTTGGTGATGATTATAATAAAACACATACATTTGATTTCTGGATTAATCTAACATTGGCAGATATAAATAATGCCTTTACCACCCAATTTAAACAATTTGGTGATGATTATGAAAAACACGCTTCTGAATACATTAAGAAACAATGTCCTAGCATTTGTGGAAATGGAACAAAGAGTAATACTAAAAAAGCTAACAATACTACACCAGTTAGCAACGCAAATACTCAAACAAATTCTTCAACATGTGATTTAGATATAGAATCAAGTGTAGATTATGAAGTTCAAAAACAATGGGATAATTATCTTGCAAGCTATAACGGAAATTGTCAAACAGAAAAAAATAATCTATTAACAACATTAAATGCTTACAGGAATCCTGCTGGTGTTGGAAATAACAGATATGGACCAAGTGCAAGCGATGTTATAAGAATTATGAATAATATGAAACAATGTGTATGTTATGGAAAAACATCTACTACAAACACATCTTCAAATTCCTCAGATTATGCAAAACAAATCAAAAAAGCATGCGAACAATTGGAACATAAGGGTCGCCCAATTAAAAATAACGAACAAAAAATGAAATATTGCACTGAAACAATACTTCCTGCATATTGCAAACCAAACCTATCATCTGACCAGCTTAAAAGATGTATAGACACATTCTTAATGCCTTCTGGTGTAAAAATGAGCTATTATTGCACATCAAAAGCATCATTTAACAAATGTGTATGGTCCAGAAAATTTGACCCTACACAATGGGATAAAAGTTGGTATAAATATGCAATAGACGGCAAATCACAAGAAACATACTTAATCTTTAATAAATACAATGTTTATTATGATGATACGTATGACGAATTACCATTTACCGATTGGGACGAATTGTTCCCTTAATTTGAATGAGGATGTGCTTTTTTATAGGTTTCTATAATCTTTCCCATATCCAACTTTGTATAAAGCTGGGTCGTTGAAAGAGAACTATGCCCCAACAATTCTTGTATAGTCCTTAAATCCGTTCCTGAAAATAAAAGCTGTGTTGCAAAACTATGCCTCAAACTATGCGGTGTAGTTGTGCTTGGAAGCCCAACATAATTCCTTGCTTTCTCCATATCTCGCTCCGCAACTCTTGCCGTCAACCTTGCTCCCCTTGACCCACGAAACACAGGCGTCTTTAAATCAAACATAAACGGCGCAACCTTTAAATATTCATCAATAGAATCTTTTATAATAGGAAGAAACGGCACAATCCTAGTTTTGCTCCCCTTACCTTTTATAATCAAAGTATCTGTATTAGTTATATCCGCAACATTCAAATTCAATGCTTCCGAAATACGAAGTCCCGCCCCATAAATAAGGACGAACAAAGCCTTATCCCTTTTTGCTTGCCACTTGTATTTTATAACGACATCAAAAGCTTCAAGAAGTTTCATTATATCAACATTATCAACCGCCTTTGAAAGTTTTTTTGGAATCTTCGGAGATTTTAAAATCTCAATTTTTGTATTTTCAACTATCCCATTTTCATTCATAAATTTAAAAAAGTTTTTAACGGAGGAAATAGTCCTCGCAACACTTGTTGCACTTAAATCCTTCTCACACCCATTTTTTATATGCGCCACAAATCCACGAAATTGAGTAATTGAAACATTTGCAAAATCTTTATCCTGCAAATTATCCTTACCAAAAATTTCCTGCAAATATTTTATAAACTTGTTAACATCTCTATTATAATTTTCAACGGTATTATCGGAAACTCTTCGTTCCGATTGCAAAAAATCAAGCCACCGCTTTTTTATCTCTCTATAATCCATTTTTTTATTGTATATCCATAAATTCCTTTCTATAATTATATCATAACAAAAGAAAAAAATAAAGGAGTTAAAAATGAATTGGGACGAATATTTTATTAACATAGCAGAACAAATTGCCACAAAATCAAAAGACCCATCAACAAAAACTGGCTGTGTCATAGTTGATTCCAAATATCGCCCAGTATCATTCGGTTATAATGGTTTCATTGCTGGCTGTGATGAAAGTAAAATGACAAACGAACGTCCACAAAGATATCATTTAATTATACACGCAGAAATGAACGCAATTATGTTTGCGAAAAGAGATTTAGAAGGTTGCATCCTATACACCCTTTACGGACCTTGCGAAAACTGCCTTAAATATATTTTACAATCAGGAATAAGGAAAATAATTTATAAAAAACCTTTTGTTGAAAGCAAAGTCAAACAAATAAAGGAATCTATGACAACATCAGAAACCGACATCGCTATCACAAGACTTCTTCAAGCTGTCCCTGATGCCATTTGCAAAAATATAAATGGCAAAGATTATTTAGATGAAATTTGGGAAGGCAAACAAATGCCAAAATTTTAATAATTACTCTTCTTCATCAAAATCTTCTTCATCATCAGCAAATTCACCTATTTCATTCTGCCTTTGCAAATCATATAATTTTTGCATAGAATATATAGGTGTTAATTTATACTTATCCTCACTTTGTGAAGCACCAACCCTTGCATCACTTAAATCTTCATTCAAATAATGAGGAAGCTCTGGCTCTTCATCATATGCCACAGGTCGTTCATTAAACAATATTGTTTCTTCCTTGATTTTTCCACTATACGAAAATCCCTGCAATCGCCCAGGTATAGCCATCACAGGAACAGAGTAAAAAATAAACGCCAATAAAACACTAATTTTTCTCATAAAAAATATAATACCATATTCTTATTGCTTTTTAAATAAAAAAAAGATATATTACCAACTGGACGGTCAAAGAACTGCTGTATGGACTCCATATAGAGGAAAGTCCGGACACCACAAGGGAAAGATAATGGGTAACGCCCATCGGGAGTAATCCGAGGATAAGAGCCACAGAGACGAGCCTGTTAAGTCAGGGTGAAACGCGGCAATCTCTATCTGGTGCAAGACTAAACAGGATAGCGTTGATTACCCTTGGGAGCTATCGGGTAAGTCGCAAAGAAATATGCAGTAATGTATATTCAAGATGAATAGTTCTTTTATAACAGAATCCGGCTTATAGACTGTCCAACTTTTTTTATTTGCCTATCACCATAAAATGGGAGAAATTTATTATGCAAAATAAAAAAGTTGCACTATCTTACTTTTACTTAATGCTATCAGGCATTTTCTACGGCGGTATAGTTTTTGGAAACAAAGTTTTATTAAAACTTGGCTTTCCACTTGCCGACTTGCTTGTTTTTCCAAATGCAATAGTCGCACTTTGCATACTTCCATTTGTATGGAAAGATTTAAAAGAGTTATCACAATTTCCAATTAAAACTATGTGTGCATTCGCTTGCGGTTGCGTCCTTATGCAAGCAGGACAAATACTTCCATTAACTATGGGCTTATCAATATCATTTATTGAACTTTTAGTATATACCCAACCAATCTGGACAATCCTTTTTACAAAATTTGTGCTAAAAAGGAAAATCTGCCACTATGATATAGGTGTGGTAATCTGTATCATAATAGGTCTAACAATACTTGTAAATCCATTCGGTGATTTAGTTTTTTCTATCCCAGCCCTATTATTCGGAACAGGTGCAGGTATAGGTATCGCCTCCTATGTAATGTTTAATTCCTACTTTGAACATAAAAATGTAAAGCCACTTGTATTCATATTCTGTGTGAATTTATTTCTATCATTACCATTTTTATTTTCTTACCCAATAATAAGCACACAACTTGAAAATATGAACTTCTCTATAAACCTAACTTCACGAGTATGGACCATAGTCGCAATATATTGTGTAGTTTGCACCCTGCTCCCTATGGTTTTATTTTTCAAAGGCTCCAAAAATGTTTCCTCCGTTCACAGCGGTTTAATGTTGCTTTTGGAACCAATAGTTGCTATTATATTAGACGTTATATTCTTTCACTTTGATATAACCTGGAACGTATGGGTAGGCGGAATTTTGATAATAGGTTCAAACTTGTTCGTAATATTCGCAGCCGCAGCCCATAAAAAAGATAAACGAAGATTATTATCAGGAAGGCACGCTTATGGTATCCATAACGAATAGGACAAAGGTAAAAGTCAAAACCGCAAAATACAGAAGCAAGTCATCAACAAAATGGCTTCAACGACAACTAAACGACCCTTTTGTAAAAAAGGCACACGAGCTAGGATACCGCTCCCGCGCAACATTCAAAATTATTGAAATTGATGACAAGTTCCACCTTTTTAAACAGGGTAAAAAGGTTGCCGACATAGGCTCCGCCCCTGGTGGTTGGAGCGACATTGCCGTCAAACGTGTTGGCAAAGGAAACGTCGCCGCCATTGATATTTTGGAAATGAAACCAATTGACGGTGTAAAGTTTAAACAAGTTGATTTTAATTTAGATGAGGCAAAAGAATTTTTAATACAGGCATTAAATGGAAAGGCAGATGTTGTAATTTCCGACATTGCCCCAAACACAACTGGCAACCAATCCGTTGACCATTTGCAAATTATGGCACTTGTTGAACAAGCATACTACTTTGCAATAGAAGTTCTAAAAACTGGTGGAAGCTTTGTTGCAAAGGTCCGCCAAGGTGGCACAGAGGCAAGCCTTCTTTCCGAAATGAAAAAACATTTTTCAACTGTAAAACATTTCAAACCTAACTCTTCAAGAAAAGAAAGTGCAGAAACTTACGTCATTGCACAGGGGTTCAAAGAATAAAAAAACTCCACCTAAAAAAGATGGAGTTTTTACTAACTACCAAACAACTTTATATTACATCAGAAATAAAATCATACTTTAACTTGAACATAATAATATCTTGTTCATATTCAAATGAAGTAAAGGCTTCATCTTTTTCTTTACCTTCATCCATTTTTAATTTCTTATATTCAAGACCTACTATAAGAGGGCTATCAGGCACTCTATACTCAACACCAACGATATATTGTTGCGTTGATTCGTTATCTGTACCACCTTTAACACCATCTAATTCAGTATCAAGTTTTGTAAATCCATAACCAAAACCTATATATGGATCAATATTACCAAATCCAGGAATTTCAAACAAAACATTAAGCATATAAGTTTTAACATCAAAACTTCTTACTTCCCAATCATTTTCTGCTGTTAAATCAAATACATATTTGTTTGTTGGATATTCCTCACCAGTGCAAGTATTATTTGAACACCAAGCACCATCTGGATCATGAATAATCATATCCCAGTCTTTTACTTTAAAAGAAGTTTTTAAAAATTCAAATTCAAATCTAAATGGATTTCTTGGAATTGCCCAACCCACAGAAAAGGAGTAAGTATTAGTTTTCTCAGGATAAAATTTCCATTCTTCGTCAAGTCCTGCATCCCAAGGCTTTGCCCATAATCCTTCCGCATTACTTTTATTACTATTAGGCCAACCATAAAGATCACCTAAACCTTCATATACACCATCAACGCCAGTATCAGAAGAATCTCCTGTCAAAGTATTCAATTTAGTATCTGGTTTAGATTGTGAATATCCAATTCCAAAATAAAGTCCACTTGCGCTTGCATTATAAGACACACCTAAAACCATCGCAGTAGCTAATAAAAATTTTTTCATTTTTACTCCTTCTTAGTATTATATAAGAACATAATATCACATTTTTTGATAATAAACAAACAATTTTTTATAATAATTGATTTTTTTTTCAAACTATAATATATTTAATGAAAATAAAAAAAGAGGAATTAAATGATAAAAACAAGATTAGCACCATCTCCAACTGGATTTATGCACATTGGAACTGCAAGAACAGCCCTTTTCAACTGGCTTTATGCAAAACATACTGACGGTAAATTCTGTTTAAGGATAGAAGATACCGACAGAAGCCCTGACCGCTATTTTCCAGAGGCTGTTGATATAATCTATAACGAATTAAAATGGCTAGGTTTGGAGTGGGACGAACTTGTAAGTTCCCAATACGAACGCTCTCCAAGACATATAGAGGTTGCAAACGAACTTCTTAAAAATGGTTCTGCTTATTATTGTTATTTAACAACAGAAGAACTTGAAACCCTAAGGACAGAGGCAAGAAAAACAGGTAAACCCATCCAAAGTCCTTACCGTGATGGCACAAAACCTGCACCCGAGGGAATAAAGCCTGTAATCCGACTTAAAATGCCAAACGAAGGAACATCTATATTAAATGATATAGTCCAAGGCGAAATAAAGGTTGAAAATGATACCATAGAGGATTTAATTCTCGTTCGTTCCGATGGCACACCAACATATAACCTTTCTGTTGTCGTTGACGACCACGATATGGGAATAAATCATATAATTCGTGGTGCTGACCACATAAACAACACATTCAAACAAATGCAAATTATAAAGGCTATGGGCTGGGATTTACCAACTTACGGACACGTTCCTTTGATTTTGGGTCCTGATGGCTCCAAAATGTCAAAACGCCACGGTGCAACCACCACCGAAGATTACAGAAAATCTGGCTATCTTCCAAAGGCATTATTCAACTACCTTTTAAAGCTAGGCTGGTCCCATGGTGATGATGAAATAATAAGCATAGAAGATGCAATTAAATGGTTTGATGTTCATGACATCTTAAAATCACCAGCAAAATTTGATCATACAAAATTAACCGCCCTTAACGCCCTTTACATAAGGAATACTGATGATAAAGAACTTTTGGAAATGTTAATTCCATTTATGGAGGAAAAGGTCAATCACCCTCTTACTGAAAGGGAAAAAACTCTACTTCTTTCTGGTATCCCAGATATGAAGGAACGTGCAAAAACCCTTGTTGAAATGGCAAATATGGGAATAATTTATATTATTGATAAGGATTCGCATTTCGCCCCAACATTTGACGATAAATCACAAAAGGTTTTAAACTCTGATAAAAATAAAATCACTGAAATAATCTCTGACTTTGAAACAAAAAATATTGAATGGACTCGCGATGGATTAAACGACTACTTCAAACAAAAAGCCGAAAGTTTAGAAATGAAAATGGGTGATATTGTCGCACCCGTTCGCGTTGCAATAACTTTCTCCACAATCTCCCCACCATTATTTGAAGCAATGGTCATAATTGGAAAGGAAGAAAGTTTAAGACGACTTAAAAATATATAGAAAACAAACTTATTTTATGATATAATACTCTCCAAACAATGGGGAGTATTTTTATGCCAAAAGAAAAAAAAGACATTTTTAAAACTGCAACTTTAAAGCTTAAAAAAAATAAGATTATCCAAAGCCTAATCTTATCATCGCTTATAATAAGCAACGCCCCTCTTATCGCTGAAAATATAGAAACTCAAACCCCACAAACAATAGAAAACGAAACCTTATACGAATTAAATATCACTTGTGATAAAGAATATATTGAGGAAGCAAAACAGCTAAAATCTCAACTTGATGAATTACAATTACAAAATGAATATGGCGAATATATCATAGGCGAACTTGCAAAAAATAATACAAATATAAAAATCACAAAAACAAATGGCTCAAACTTTTATTTTGACAACACTATATATATAAACAGTGAAAAAATAAAGGATGCAACTACTGATTATAGGAAAAGAGCTGTAAACGAAAGCGTTATACACGAAGCCGTCCATATGCTTCAAAACAAAGATAATATTATGCGCGACATTGAAAAACTTCCACCAAAGGAAGCTGTATGTTTATATTTATACGCAGAACTTGACTCATTTATAAAATCTTACCTCACTTGCGATGACTATTATAAAACAGATACAGAAACAAAAATAAATTCACTACTGAAATCGTTATCAAATATAGTTTCTTCCTCTATGGATAACTATATTGAAAAGGCAATTTATTTAAACACAGATAAAGAATACAATACCAACTCCCCAACCGTAAAAAGTATTTTGGAAAAGTTTAATTCTATGGGAAACCTTCCAAAATTGGATATTGATAATATTGTAAACGATATTTATGAAAAAATTCCTGACGATTACAAGGCTCAAATACAAATAATAAACAATGAATACCTTGCAAGAGGAAACACTTTATTAAATCAAAAGGACTTAAATCAAAAATGATAATAATAGCAGGCTTAGGAAACATAGGCGAAGAGTACAAAAATACAAAGCATAACATTGGCTTTATGACTGTTGATAAAATCGCAGATGATTATAATTTTCCAGAATGGAAAGAAAAAAATAAATACCTTTTCACAAAAACAAAAATAAATGACACCGATGTAATATTATTAAAACCAACAACTTATATGAATCTGTCTGGCGAAGCCGTCCAAGCCATAACCACCCTTTACAAGATAAAACCCGAAGATATAATTGTAATCCATGATGATTTAGATTTGAAAACAGGAGTAATAAAAACAAAACAAGGTGGTGGCACAGGCGGACACAACGGTCTTAAAAGCATAGATTCTAAAATAGGAAATAATTATCACAGGATAAGAATCGGCATCTCTCACCCTAGGGATATAAACCCTAATCAAGATGTCGCAAGCTACGTTTTATCAAAATTTTCACCCGAAGATATGAAAAAAATTACAATTCAGATTGAAAACATATCAAAAAGCCTTGAAAAAATCATAAAAAAAGATTTTTCCTCTCTAAAATTTTAAAATGTAAAAATTACTAGACTTTTAAATAATTTTACCCTATACTTATAGTATATTTTCCTAGGAGAGGAGATGAAGGTAAAAAATTTGAAAAATATAAGACTATTCTGCATAGCCATAATGTTTATGGGGAATACTTCTTATGCTCAAAATACAAATATGGCTTTACCTTCCCAAGTCGGTGTTTATAATCCAAACATCAGAACCCAACAAATGCAACTTCCTTCTCAAGTTGGAGTATATACCACCCAAACAAGACAAAACACTCAATACCAAACAAATCAAAATGCTTACAGACCTTCTCCCGTTCCTGTCGTAAATTATAACAGAGACCCTGTAATAAGTGAGCGCTTATATGATGAGGTAAATGGATACAGAACTCCAAACCGCTATACATTAAATCAACCAAAAATAATAAAAACTGCATATAATAATTATGGAAACAGAACCACCCAACAACTAGCAAATAATTCCGATGACTTCGGCGTTGAATACTATATGGCTTTAAACTTCGGTATGGCATATTTTGAAGACGGCAGCAATTTAACAGGAAATGCCTACGCAACAAATCAATTTGATACATATTACGATTTTCCATTAAATAATGTAAAGGGTTCTCTTGATAATGGAAAAAATTTCTCTATCGGATTCGGTGTTATGTCCAACAGAAAACAAAAGGTTGAACTTATGTTTTCAAATATATCAGGACTAAACTACGGAAGTTATGCAACCGCTGAAAATCAATGGTGTCCAGAAGAATTTGCCGATGATGGCTCTTTCTATTACGATTGTTCAAAACAAATGCCAGTTGAAGGTGGAAACATTTCATCCTCAACATTCGGTATAAATATGTATTTCCCAATTGATGAACTTATTGGCGGAAAATTGCTTGACGGTATGATTACTCCATATATCGGTGGCGGTATCGGTATAACCTTTAACACAATTGATGATTATACTGTTATTGATGACATTGGAAATGGTGAGGCTCCAATTGTCGCAACAGGAGATCCATACTGGAACACCTCCACAAATACTGCTTGCTCAGCATCAGAATATGAAAGCAATTCTAACTGTGTAGAAAATTGGGGATACTATGACTATGACGGCGAAATATATCACTATGGTGCAACAACAAATAACGTAAGCTGGAATTTAGAAGCAGGTCTTTCCTTTGATTTGGATTCTAAAACAATAGTTGATGTCTACTTCAAACATAATAATTTAGGTAAAATAAAATCAAAAGGTGAAGTATTTTCAAGCTACTCAACAGTTGATATTCTTGACCCAACTACTGAATTAAATACAGGTAATGAATACAGTAATATAGAGGATTACTGCACATCAGAAGCAATTGATGCAGGCTTTTCTTTCAATCCAGCAACTGGCTGGTGTGAAAGTGAAGATGCATACACAACAGAGGCAATTGTTTACGATGCCGCTGAAAAAGGAACACTTGAAAACAATGAGATAGGAGTAAAACTTAGATTAATATTCTAAGGGGTAAAAATATGAAAAAAAATTATTTATACATACCATATTTACTTACTGCAATCCTTGGATTCGCAACCTCTCCTGCATACTCTCAAAATGCTCAACCTGTCGGAATGCAATACGTTGGCTCTCAACAATACATAGGACAAACCCAACAAGTAGTTCCAACAAGACAAGTTCAACCTACAATAAACTCCATATATGCAACACCTATGCAACGTGTAAATGAAATTCCACTATATGGAAAAAATAAAAGTATGTATTTTTACAACCAACAAAAACAACAGGACGGACTATTCGCTGACGGTGGATTATATGTCTTTGGTGCATTTTCAAGTGGTAAAACATCTGACGGTGTAAATGCAGAAAATCCAAACAATAATTTCTTTAATGGTGTAGGAAGCACCGCGAATAAAGATATGGGCGACCCTACTGGAATAACTTTCGGATTCGGACGCACTATGTCATCTGATTTAAATCTGGAACTTATGTATACAAAATACACTGGTATGAAATATGGCGATTATGTCCGAAATGAATACACTTATGAGGATGAAGATAATCCCGACTGTTTGGACGAAGATGGAAATAATATCTGCCCTCCTATCAAAGAAATAAGTGATGATTACGAGGTTGTAAGTGGTGGAAAAATATCATCTGACTTTTTTGGTATAGGCTTCCAATACAAACTTGACCATACATTCGGTGCAATTTTGGGCGGAATGTTAAAACCATATATCGGAGTCCAAGTCGGATACGCTATGAACAACCTTGATGATTATAAGATAGAAGATCCTGATGGATACACCACTGGTGATTCAATGTATGAGGAAGGCGAAGATGAAAACGGCGAGCCTTCTCAGGATATGAATACAGATTGCGAAGGCACAACTGGTGAAAATGGCGATTATTGCACACAAAAAGATTATTATGATGGCGAAATTACCTATATAGGTAAAAATAACCAAAACTTTGGTTATGGTTTAGAAGCTGGCTTCACAATCACACTTGAAAACAATATGGAAATTGATTTCTTCTATAAACGAACAATGCTTGGAAAGGTAAAAACTTCTGGCACAGTTCTTTCATCATATTACACAACAAAAACCATCTTCTACGATGGCTCAACAGGAACAGCCGATGGTTGTAAATCTGGCGATTCACATGATGGAAACTGGTGTTATTATACAAGTGATGAATCATTAGTGGAAGGTGTAACAAACAGAAATGCAGAATCTGGTGATTTGAACATAAATGAATTTGGTATGAAAATAAAATATATGTTCTAAAAAAAATACTTGCATTTAAAAAAAAGAATGTGTATAATCTTCCTATCGTTAATATGTGGGTGTAGCTCAGTTGGCTAGAGCGCAACCTTGCCAAGGTTGAGGTCGAGGGTTCGAGCCCCTTTACCCACTCCAATTCCTTAAAACTAATAGTTTCCTTAAATAAAAAAACAGCCCCTCATACCTGAGGAGCTTTTAAACAACTATCTTTGATTATCTTTTATTTTGCAAAAGGTTATCAAGAGATTGATTAAGTTTTATCTCTGGGAAAAAGTCTTTAAGGAATTTATTATACTTTGGATTTTGTTTTTTATAATCGGAAAAAAACAATAAGTATTTTAAAAATTCTTTTTTATTTAATAATATATCAAATACATTAACAACTGTTGGATATTTATATTCATAATCAAATATACTATTTAAAATTAAATTAGGAGTGTCCAACGAGTCAAATACATCAAATGATTTCCTTAGTAATTCCATTTTCTTTTCATAATCTACATGTATTGTATTAGGTGAATAAACACGATTTTCACACACAGCAAGCAACCTACTTAAAAGCCTGCGTTTATTTTCATTTTTATCATTAAACAAGCTACTATAATCATGAAAAAGTTTAATATCATTACCATATTCAGATAATTGAATTAATTTTAAGATAATTATATCAATATTTAAATTATCTACTTCTGCTATATAATCTTTATCCCTCATTTTTTCAAATGAAAAAGAAACATACTTTTGCTCCTTCTTAAATTCTTCCTTTATTTCATCAAAAGTAAGATATTTAACTTCTTCTTTGTTTGTGTTTACAGTATTCATTTTATACCTCATTTTTATCTTTGGTTATTGTTTGTATTTGGGAAAAAGTTTTTTAATATCTCATTATACTTTGATTCATATTCCTCATAATAATATTCACTAAGTAAAAAGTAAAAAAAGCTTTTCTCATTTAATAATATATCAGATACAGCAAATTTTATCATAGGAGCACGATAGGAACTTTTATCAATTTCTGTTTTTTCTATGACAAACATACTATTAAGAATTCTATCACGATTTTTTAATCGTTTGAATATATCAAAAGATTTCTTTAACACGGCAATCTTTTCACTTTGATTTATTTCTTTTACTTGATTATTTTGTTCAATAGGACTGCTATGCCTTACAATATTTTTTTCGTATATATCCATTAATTTTTTCAATAAATCATATCTGTTAGGATGATTTGGTTCAAAGAGATTAATATAATCACTTAAAAATTTTAAATCATCATAGGGAAGATATAACAACTCTTCCATCATAAGATCAAAAGAACGATTGTTTAAGTTATTTATTTCATCAACAGAGTATTGACACTTTAATTCTGCATAACTATATGATGTGGAGAGAGTATTGCTTAATTCTTTTTTGTATTTTTTCTCTATATCTTTTTTGGTAAGATATTTGATTTCTTCTTTGTTTAAATTCATATTAATACCTTTTTTGTTTTGCTGATATATTATAGTTTAAACAAAAAGAAGTGAATGTCAACAGGTATTTTAAGGTTTTATATCTTCCTCAATATTCAAAGACGACAGTCTTTGGTCCATCCCCCTAGGGGGGGGGATAAGGGGTATGGACAATTCGGACTGCACCCCCTTACTTGTAAATTGTTGAAAGTGTTTTTCATAAGTTTTGTTTATCTCCTTATTTTATACCTTCATCAATTATCAAAGCCGTAAGGCTTTATGGCACACCCGCGGGTGCGGGGTGTCGGGTGTGCCATTTTCTGACTGGTAGTTATAGCTAGTTGTTGCAGTTTCATCTATCCTTTCTTTTATTAGTTAAATTTTCTTTGGACTCCTCTGTCAGTCAGCAAAGCACCTGCCCTCCGCCCCTTGGGGCAGGTGCTAGGACCTTCGGTCCCATCGTGCTGACTAAGATTTTTACTAAAAAAATCCCCTACCAAAGGGGATAGGACAAAGCACCAATCGTAAAAAGCCAAATAGTTCCTCTTCCGATTAACTATTTGGCTTTTCTTTATAAATTCTTCCAGGTAAGCTTTTTCACTTCATTATCAGACATAAGGTAAACACCACCTTGCGCAGGGTCACCAATATAACAAGAACCTGTCATAGTACCAATATTATTATTGGCATTGACAATAGCCATAGTCATAGTGCTACCCGCCGTAGTAAGAGTTTGTGCACCCGAGCTAATCGCCTTTTGAATACCAGTATTCTTTTTTTCCTGCAAAGAAGTAATTTCCTGCTTTTTCTCATTAACCTTCTTTTGCATAGAGTTAAATGTTTCCGTCGCAGAACTTAAAGTCAACTTATCTTCATTCTTTCCTATCATAGCATAACTTAAATTATCTATTTTATTCTCTAATTTTTTTACTCCATCATCATAATCAAACTCTTGTTCTTTATAATACCCATCTTTTTGTTTAACAGCATCTTTACACGCGTCGCCTTCATTTTTACAGAGACATTCGCCTTGATAATCAACACATTGTGAAGGATTTACTTTATTATTAGGATTATCTTTATTATACTCAAGAGCCAACTGGGAACAAGCTTTATACTTTGAAGTTTTAGTGTTATCATCCCAATATTGTCTATATCCAACAGAAGTTGAACACTGTACATAAGTAGATTGACCAAACTGTGATGCTTCCTTTTGCAACCCTGCATAAATTGCACCTTGTTTCATAGTATCAAGCTTTTCTTGAAGTTGCAATTTCTTAAAATTAGTAAACTTTTTGTAAAGAGAAGCTTCCTGTTCTTGAACCGCAACCTCCGTCCACTCAGGAAGTTCAACATAACAAGAACGTGCACTTTTAAAACTCGCTTCGTTCAAAGATTTACAATATTTTGAGGTAATGGTAATTCCTGATGAAGGCAAGTCTGCTCCATAAGATGGATTCATCAACAGTGAAACTGATATACCTTTATCTCCAATTGAAGGTTCTTCCCCCGACATAAGAGTACGCATATCTGTATTCATTGTAGTAGTTGTTGTTGCAGAAGGTTTCTCTTCATAAGTAGGTGTAACACAATAATAATTACCAGCAGAGTCAGTCTTTGTTGTTGTTGTCCCATCCTCACAAGTACATCCTTTCTTTTTACCATCTTTACATTTCTTCCACTCTTCTTTACAGTGAATATCTGTAATAGATTCACTTCCATAAGTATAGACGCCCCAACAATCCTTACCTTTAACATCGCTACCACTCTTTAATTTCTTACTTGCTTGCACTGCATCAACAACAGCAACACCTGTTTCCAATAAACCAGACAAAGTTTGCATACCTGCTTGAACAATCGTGCCAAGTTGTTCGGAGGTCATATCCTCCTTATACTCTAAATCTTGTTGACTAAGTCCAAATGCAGTTGCGGAACACGTAACCTGCTTTCCTACATTATATTCCATACATTTTGTTGGACTGTGATGACTTCCACCCTTTGCTTGATAACAAACCTTTATTTTACATGTATTTCCACTTATTCTTCCACCTGCGGATGAACAAGAATCAGCAAAATACGACTTAATCTTTGTATTAACTTGATTCATAGCCTTTACTTTTACAACATCATTTGCTGCACCGTTATACATTCCTAAACAAGTAGTATTCGCCCTTGTATAAGATTCCGCTGCACCATTTGAAAAACATTTTTCATAAGGGACATCTCCATAACAAGGCGATTGCAAACACGCAAGCAAATTACTTGCCAATAATTCCGCCGCTGTATCATCATCAACCGCCGAAGATGATGTCGCAGATACGGTATTCGTTCTTCCAGGACGAGCCGTCACAGTCCCACTTGCCGACCTATCTTCTGAACTTTCAATAATAGTAGTAGTTTCTGAGGAGGAAGACAAAGAGGTTTTCTTTTTTGTTGGTGTAGATGATTTTGACCTTGATGCACGCTTTGCATTTGGTCTTGCTGCATAAATATCAGCCGCAGTAAACACACCCATCAAAAATAAAATATTTAAAAAAATACGTTTATTAAGACTATTTTTCATAATACTCTCCTCAATTTAAAGGTATTATAGCATTTTTTTTAGTCAATGTAAAGCACTTTAAGATATTATTTTATATGAAAAAAAATTAAAAAACTAAATATACCCCCTTTACACATATAAAAAAATGTGATATTATATAAAAGTCGAAATGAGGGAGAAAAATGTCAGGAAGTAGTCTAAATCTTTTAAAAACCATATCTATTATATGTATAGGACTTACCTCCTGCCGTTCATCAAGATTGGATCAACGCATTCCTTTCAAAAAATCTGAAAAGAAGATGATTTTGCAAAAAAGCGATTTCGCTTCTCTTCCAAATTGGAATAATGATAATAAGGTGGAGGCGTTGGAGGCTTTCAAAAAATCTTGTATAAAAATTATGTCTGAAAACGATTTCGTGGCAAGCTCGCAAATCGTAATTTCTGCCGATTTTATGAAATCCGCATGTGAGGCAATACCAGAGGGAAATATTACCCCAGATGTCGCAACAACATATTTTGAATACTGGTTTGAACCTTACATAATAAAAAATATGGACGGCAATCCAAACGGCACATTTACAAGCTATTACGAGGCGGAATTGGAAGGAAGCCTTAACGCAACTTGCGAATACTTAAATCCTATATACGGAAAACCTTCTGATTTACCAGCAAACAACGGCAAATACCTTTCCCGTGAACAAATTCAAAAAGGTAGCCTACGTGGCAAAGCCCCTGTCCTATTTTGGGCAAAGGATGCATCCGACGTATTCATTCTTCATATCCAAGGTTCTGGTATAGTCAGAACAGCAGACGGCAAAAAATACCGTGTTGGATATGCTGGAAACAACGGACACCAATTTGTCGGTATCGGCTCTATCCTTCAAAAAAATGGGATAAGACCAGAAGGCGGGCTTTCAATGGGCTCAATCAAAAAATGGCTTGATGCAAATCCTGTTCAGGCAAAAAAACTTATGAACCAAAATCCAAGATACATTTTCTTCCGTGATGTAGTTGGCGAAGGTCCTGTTGGTGCAATGGGCGTTCCCCTTACCGCAGGAAGAAGTATCGCAGTGGATAATGAATATATTCCTCTTGGACTTCCTTTATTCTTACAAACAAACGACCCAGACGGAGTTCCTCTTCAAAAATTGGTTGTGGCACAGGACACTGGCGCTGCAATCAAAGGAGCAATCCGTGCCGATTATTTCTGGGGCAGTGGTAAAGAGGCACTACAAAAGGCTGGTCGTATGAAATCAAACGGCTCTTACTACATCCTTCTTCCAAGGGACGGCAAAAACTTCGCTGTTAAAAAATAAAATATTAATAAAAAAATACCCCCTCAAACGAGGGGATTTTTTTACAATTTTAGAAATCTTAGAAAACCAAAAACACAACAATTAAACTAAACAATTACAAAAAGAGCACACCCCGCAAGGGGGATGGACCAAAGACTAACGTCTTTGAAAAATTGGGGAAGATATGAAAACTCAAAATACTCATTGACATTCATTTTTTTTGTTTAAACTAAAAAAGTGTTAATAATAGATAGAAGAATATAAGAATGAAAATTTTTGATAATATGGTAAAAAGGGTAAAAAACTTGATAAAAATTTGTATGATATAATTGAAACAA
>JAAVBN010000027.1 GCA_014803545.1 bacterium
TATTATATAATTAAAAAATATTAAAAAGGGCTTTATTATGACTATACAAAGATTATATATACCACAAAAAATAGAAGAAAACAAATGTTTATATATTACAAATGACGATTTCCACTATATAAAAAATGTCATAAGGTTAAAAGTTGACGACGAAATACTTCTTTTTAACGAAATAAGTGGTGAGTTTTTATCAAAAATAAAGGATATTACCAAAAAAGAAGTCATAATCACCCCAATAAAACAAACAAGGAAAGAAACCGATGAAAACCTTAATGATACAGAGCTAATCTTTTCATCAATAAAACATAACAGACAGGATTTAATCATTGAAAAAACAACCGAGCTAGGAATTAAGGAATTAAGTCCTATCATCACAAAATACACCAACAACAAAAATATAAATATTGAAAGATTAAATACTATTGCAAAGGAAGCAACAGAACAATCCCGCCGTCTTTTAAAACCAAGGATAAATGCCCCCGTATCATTTATTGAAAAAATCAAAAACTTTGATTTTGAAAAACGAACACTTGTTTATTTGGACGAACGCACAACAGAAAAAACAAACATAGAAATCCTTAAAAAATTAAAGGGAAAACCCGTATCTTTTTTAATAGGACCAGAGGGAGGATTCGCCCCAGGGGAATTTGAAATACTAAAACAAACCCCTGCAATAGGTATCAACCTAGGCAACCTCATACTTCGTGCCGAAACTGCCGCAATTTCAATAATTTCAATATATAACTTAGGAATGTAAAATGACAAAGCTAGCACCTCAAAATATGACCACATCAGAAATAAAATTAGAGCTAAAAGAGCTTACTAAAAACTTGGCAAAATATGACGAAGAATACTACACAAACGACGCACCAAGTATCACAGATGCCGAATACGACGAACTTAAAAAAAGAGCCTTAGAGCTAGAAGAATTTTTAAATCAAACCGACCTTTTCGGAAACTTGGTTGTATCAAAAAAAGTCGGAAGCAAAGTCAAAAATGGCTTTAAAAAAATCACCCACATTATCCCTATGCTATCACTTGAAAACCTTTACAACGATGACGATTTAAAGGAATTCACCACAAGGATAAAAAAGGATTTAGCCCTTCTTCCAAATGAAACTTTTGACATAGTCGCAGAATACAAAATTGACGGACTAAGCTTTAATGCAAGATACGAAAATGGCACCCTTGTATCCGCCGCAACCCGTGGCGATGGAACCATTGGCGAAGACATCACCGAAAACATAAAAACTATAAAGGATTTTCCAACCCAAATAAACACAACCCTTCCTGTATTAGAAGTCCGTGGCGAAGTCTATATGAGCAAAGAAGATTTCATAAACCTTAATAAATATCAGGAAGCCCACGGCGAAAAACTTTTCGCAAACCCACGAAATGCCGCCGCAGGTTCACTCCGCCAACTTGACGCAAACATCACAAAAAAACGAAACCTTTCTGTAATAGTTTACGCATGGGGAGAAGTTTCCGAACCAAAACCTTGGAACACACAAGAAGAATTTTACAAATACGCAAAATCCCTTGGCTTTCCAATCCAACCAATATTTAAAATCTGCCACACCTATGACGAGTTAAAGGATTTTTACCATAAAATAGAAAGCGAACGCCACGCAATTCCATTTGATATTGACGGTATAGTCTATAAAATAAACGACCTAAACCTTCAAAAAAAACTTGGCTTTATCGCCCGTGCACCAAAATGGGCAATCGCCCACAAATTCCCACCACAACAGGCAATAACTATCATAAAGGATATTACTTTACAAGTGGGAAGAACAGGCGTCATTACCCCAGTTGCCGAACTTGACCCAATAAACGTTGGTGGCGTTATGGTAGCCCGCGCAACCCTTCATAACCAAGATTATATAAAGGCAAAGGACATAAGGAAAACCGACACAGTAGTAATTGAACGCGCAGGCGACGTCATCCCACAGGTAGTAGAGGTAAAATTATCCGAAAGGAAACCTTATACAACCGAATTTATAATGCCAACAACCTGCCCTGTGTGTGGCGAACCTATATCACAAAAAAAGGACGAAGTCGCACTTCGTTGCACAAACCCAAACTGCCCTGCTCAAATAAAGGAATACCTTAAATACTTTATTTCCCGAGACGCCTTTAACATTGACGGACTTGGCTCCTCCCAAATTGAACTTTTCTATGACAAAGGCTGGCTTAAAAATCCAACTGACATATTCTCCCTTATCCAAAATCATAAGGAGGACATAGAAAAACTTGAAGGCTACGGCAAAAAATCCATTGAAAATTTAACAACATCTATTGAAAATGCAAAAAACATAAAGCTTGATAAGTTCATTTACGCTTTGGGTATTTTTGGTGTAGGTTCAGCAACCGCAATCCTTCTTGCAAACAAATTTACATCAATTGATAACCTAAAAAATGCAACATTTGGCGAATTAATTGACATTTATGGCATAGGCGACACTATGGCAATGGACATACTAAACTTTATGCGCGATGAAACAAAAATTAATTTGATAAATGAATTAACAAAAATTATTACGATTGAAAACCCAGAAAAAATAGAGCTTGATGAAACCCACCCTCTATATGAAAAAACAATAGTCTTCACAGGCACACTTTCCACTCTTGGAAGAAAGGAAGCCGAAGACATAGCAAGGAAATTTGGCGCACACCCAACATCTTCGGTAAGTAAAAAAACAAATATCCTAGTCGCAGGCGAGTCCGCAGGCTCTAAACTTGACACCGCAAAAAAGCTAGGCATAGAAATATTATCGGAACAAGATTTCCTTAATATAATAGGCAAAAAATAACAGTTGTTTTTAAAAAATCTTTACTTTATAATACATCTTAAAAAAGATAAGGACTAATTTATGCTAAAAATTTTTACATTCCTGCTTCTTCTTATTCTTCCACAATTTGCCTTTGCGGAAGATATTGAACTTACAGCCGATAATGGCTTGGAATGGAACCAAAAGGAACAAAAAATAATTATGCGTGAAAACGCCACCGCGAAAAGTCCCGAATACGAATTAAAGGCCGATTTGATTGAGGCTTTTTATAAAGAACCAGGCAAAAAAATCTATAACGTAATCGCCACCGATAACGTAGATATTAAATCAAAGGAAGAAAACATCACAACTGACAAACTTACCTATGATTTGAATAAGGATATAATAAACCTAACCTCAATAAAAAATCCTACTACCCTTAAAAACAAGGACAGCGAAATAATTGCAAAAGATGATGTTATTTATTACAAGGCAAAAAATTACGCCACCGCAAAAAATGCAAAAATCATAAACACAGGTCGCACCCTTTTTGCTGATGACATAAGGGTTGATTTTGAAAGAACCAAAAACGATGCCAATGAATTAAAAAAGGTCATTGCAAACGGCAACATAAAACTTATTGATGGTGAAGAGGAATTATACGGTGATACCGCCGAATACAATCCAAAGACTGGATTTGCAACAATCTCTGGAAATGTTTATTTCAAAAAAGGAACACAGGCAAATTTAACTGGTGGAAAAATCATATATGATATGAAAACAGGTATAGCTCGTGTCCTTCCAAAGGAAGGCGAAGGCAAGGTAAAGGGTGTATTTTCCACCGATAAAAAATAAAGGGCTCCCAAATGGAAACAGAAAATAAAGTTATAAAAGAAATTGTCGTAAAAAACATTGCAAAAAACTACTCTAAACGTCCCGTTTTAAAAAATGTTTCAATCAATGTAAAACAAGGCGAAGCCGTCGGACTTCTTGGCCCGAACGGTGCTGGAAAAACAACTTGCTTTTATTGTATCACAGGACTTATAACCCCAGATACTGGCTCTATCACACTAAGCGGTGAAAACATAACAAAACTTCCATTTTATCGCCGTGCGCAAAAGGGAATTGGCTATCTTCCACAGGAATCATCAATCTTTCGTTCCCTAACCGTAGAAGATAATATTATGGCAGTATTAGAAGTCGTTGAACCATACGAGGATAAACGCAACCAAAAACTTGATGAACTTTTGGCCGAATTTTCCATCACACATTTAAGGGAAAGCCCAGCAATCGCACTATCAGGTGGTGAACGTCGTCGTCTTGAAATCGCACGCGCCCTTGCTGCAAACCCAGACTTTATACTCCTTGATGAACCATTCGCTGGTGTTGACCCTATCGCCGTCAACGACATAAGAAACCTTGTTTTCCATTTAAAGGATAAAGGCTACGGTGTTTTAATAACTGACCACAACGTCCGCGAAACATTGGAAATCACCGACCGCGCATACGTCCTTCACAATGGAACAGTCTTGTGCGAAGGAACTCCTGATGCCATAGTTTGCAACCCTAACGCAAGAAAAGTCTATCTCGGCGAAAACTTCAAAATGTAAAAAACATATTGTCCTATACCCAAAAATATGATATAATATCATACAAATAAGGATAGGAATATGAGAAATTTAAAATACATACCCATAATTTTATTATCATTCATATTATGTGAATCAAATACTTTTGCACAAAAAAAGAAAGGCTCAAAATCCTCAAAAAGAGTTGCAACCCGTATGATGAACAGAACTCCTGTTGTTTCAAAATCAAAATCAACAGAAACCGAAACTACCACTGAAACTCCTGTGGTTGCCGAACCACAACCAGAACAAGTTGATATTGCAACACTTGACCTTAAAAACCAAGAGCTAGAAAATCTTCAAGCTCAAATGCAAGCATTAAATAACAAAATACTTGAAAAACAAGATGAATACAGAAACATTGACAGCAAAATAGAAGATATTAATGAAGCATATATGAACCTTGAACAAAAACAAAATAAATCAAAAAATTCCTGTGAAGCTATCAGTGTGAAAAAAATGGACGAGATAAAAGGTTGGCTTATCGCAACAGTTGCCTCCTCTGGTGTCGGAACCGCCGCAAATGCAACCGCAACTGTAACCTCTTTCTTACAAAAGGATGAAAGCCAAATAGATAAGCAAAATCAAAAATCATTGGAAAGAGCAACAGAAAAGGCAAAAAATCAGGAAATAAAAAATTTGGAAAAACAACAAAAACAATTACAAAAACAAGGTGATGAACTCGCAAATCAACTATATGATTACCAAGATGCTATTAACCACTTTGACTCTATCGCCAAATCTTCTGAAAATAATACAGATAAAATTGAAGCAGAAGAATCTAAAAAAAATTATGAAGAAATGAAAAACAAAAACTTAGAACAAATAAACAAAAAAAGAACAGAATATAAAAACAATAAACAACAATTAGAAAATCTTCAAAATAATTCATATACAGGTGAGGCCAATGCAAAAACTACTGACTATGAAAAACAAGCAAAGACCAATAAAAACCTTTCAACTGCATCTAAAATTTCAAGCATAGTTGGAACTGTCGCCTCTGGTGCCGCAACCATTACCTCGACTGTTGCAACAGGATTAGTCACATCAATATCACAACAAGTTAAAAAATGTAAGGAAACATTCTAATGAAAAAACTTTTAACATTATTATTACTATCAACCTTCTCAATTCCATCTATGGCACAAACAACAGAGGAAATTGAAGCAGAAATTTCACGAAGAAAACAAGAAATCCAAAGCCTAACTTTACAAAACACCAATTACGATTTAAAGCTTCAAGAAAAACAAAAAGAACAAGCCGAGGCCGAAAAAAATTTAAAAGCATTACAAGCAAAACGTGCCCAAAGTGAAGAGGCTTGTAAATCCATATCCGAAAGCGATTTAAAACTTATCGCTGGATTATCTGGCGGAACAGTAGCAATGTCCTTTGTTGGAGCTGGCGCAGGAACTTTTAAAAATATAGTTGATGCTAAATATAATAAAGATAAAACCGACAACGAAAATGAAAATGAACCTCAAGAACCTAAACAAACTTTGCAAAAGGCATCAACATTAGATAAAGCCATAAACATAGGAACAACCGTCACATCAGCGGGCTCTACTGTCACAAGTGCGATTGCCCTTTCAAAAGTAAGCGGTCTTAAAGACGATATTGAAAGATGTGTAAACAGCTTTAAATAATCACTCTTTTCTTTGACTTAAAAAATACGCAACCGACCATGGATTTTCAAAAACACATTTATCCAATTTATACGTTAGCTTATGAATGAAATAGGAAGATAGAAGTCCTTCAATCTCCTCCTTTGATAACTCTTTTTCCAGATAAGAAAGCAATCTGTGATTATCATCATGCAAAATAAATGGCATTTTATCAAATTCCGCCTTCAAATCTTCCCGCAACAAAACCGTCCTGAAAAGCAAATGCGAAACAAAATACTCATACGCCCTATTCTCACACCTCCAATACTCCGTCAACATATCACGCCAAGCCACAATCAATGGATGCCCCGCAACCGAATGAATAAAACAATTGTTTATCAACGTCCAATCCCACCTACCAGACGAATGAAACATAAAAAACTCAGCCTCATCAATAACACGAGGGAAATCAGCAGTCATAAGCATTGTCGCATCAATCCAATAGCCACCATATTCCGTAAGCAAATAAACCCTAATAATATCCGCAAAATGTGCATTGCCAATTTTACCCTGTTTATATTTCTTTAAAATAAAATCAGGAAGCTTAACCCAGCGGGATAAATTTTCCAAGGTTATAATAATATGCTCCCTATTGCCTTTAAATTTTGAAACAGAATCAATACAGTTTTTAACAATGTTTGGAGCATTTTCCACCCCTTGCAACCAACATTGAAATATGTATTTTTTCCTACCTAACGAGTGCGTTTTTCCACAAAAATCTTTACTCAAAAATATGATTTAAATATTTTCCATAAAAATAATTGATAAGATTTACAGGCGAACAAGGATCCAATTTCCACCTGAGATTACGCCGTAATTTCTTAGATGGAACAAACCCACAAATAAACTGCGCAAACAATTTTCCAATACGTTTTTTCATCTATTTTTTCATAACCTCAACAATAGCCCTTTTTAAATCATCAAGCCCAATTTTCGCAACCCCAGAAATCGCAATTACCTCTTTCCTTGATGCTTTTTTAAGAAGCTTTACTTTCTCCTTAACTTCATCTTCACTTAAACTGTCAATCTTGTTAAGGACAACAATCTCTGGCTTTTTAAGAAGCTTTTCACCATAGTTTTTAAGCTCCGCCTCAATAGTCTTATAACTTTCAACAACATCCTCACTTGTTCCATCAATAAGATGAAGTATCACACGACAACGCTCCGCATGTCCCAAAAACCTGTGTCCCAAACCTACACCATCACTTGCCCCTTCAATTAACCCAGGCAAATCCGCAATCACATATTCCTTATCATACACATAAAACACACCAAGATTTGGATGAAGTGTAGTAAAAGGATAATTCGCAATTTTCGGACGTGCCGCAGTCAACACAGAAAGAAGTGTAGACTTTCCCGCATTCGGAAAACCAACAAGCCCAATATCAGCAATAAGTTTAAGTCGCAACCACACCGCCAATTTTTCACCAGGAGTTCCTGGGTCCGCCCTTTCTGGTGCTTGGTTAGTAGAGGTTTTATAGTGAGCATTTCCAAATCCACCACGACCACCCTTTGCAATCAAAATTTCTTCGCCATCATTCACCATATCGGCAAGCACAGTTTCCTTATCCTCCGCCAAAATTTCCGTTCCCACAGGCACCTTTATAATCAAATCCTTACCACTTCGTCCAGTCCTCTCTGAACCTTCACCACCACGTCCCTTTTCCGCACGGAAATGTTGCTGATACCTAAAATCAATAAGGGTATTAAGATTTTTTACCGCCTTGAAAATGATATTTCCACCATTTCCACCATCACCCCCATTTGGACCACCAAATTCAATATACTTTTCACGGCGAAATGAAAGACAACCATTTCCACCATCACCAGCTTCTAAATAAATTTTCGCCTGATCTAAAAATTTCATAATAATTCCCTTTATTTGTTAAATATAAGATACAAGAAAGTAGAAGAAAACACAAGTATTATTTTATGGACTTTTATCCTATTAACATATATAATAAACAAAAATAAATACGAAAGGGATAACAATGAAAAAATTAAATAAAAACCTCAATTTGCCTAGGGGGGGGGTAAAACAACCTCTACTTAAATTAATCTGCGCCTTTGTTCCAAGCAAGGGACTCCGCTATGCAATAAGAGAAGGTTTAATCAAGGAATATTTTAAGGCAAAATCCCAAATCAAAAAAGATATTAAATTAGAACCAACAAGAACATTCAAACACTTTCTTACCCTAACTGCAATTTGTAAAAACGAAGCCCCATATCTTCCAGAATGGATTGAATACCATAAAATGTTAGGTGTTGAAAAATTCTATATCTATGACAATGAATCAACCGACAATACAAAGGAAGTTTTAAAGTCATACATAGCCGACGGTACAGTAGAATATACATATTGGGAAGGAAAAGCACAACAAGGAATTACCTACGATGATTCTGTTGCCAAACATAAATACGAAACAAAATGGATGGCATTTATTGATATTGATGAATTCATAGTCCCACTTTCAAAAGAAACTATACCAGATATTATAAATAACATAAATCCAAAAACAGGACTTTCCATACACTGGTTAATTTATGGCGACAACGGTCATAAAACAAAAACCGATGGTCTTGTCATTGAAAGATTTACAAAACATTCAACAAAGAATTTTTACAGAAATAGATGGATAAAATCAATCGTAAATCCTCGCCTTGTTTTCAAAATGCGTGCCCATAATGGTGAATTTATTGGAAACAATCTTGCGGTTGATGAAAATGGCAAAAAACTTTCTGGACATTCAAAACATATTTCCCATAATAAAATCAGAATAAATCATTATTGGGGAAAAAGTTATGAGGAATTTCAAATAAAAAAATCTCGTCCTTCGGCTGCTTGCGGATTATCAAACACACATAACGATAAAGAATTTGAATATTACAATAGGAATGATATAGAAGATAAAACTACTATGCAAAAATATATAAAACCAATAAAAGAAAATTTGAAAAAAAGAGGTCTTATTTAAATTCAAACACACCTATCTGACACGCCTTCCACAAAACAACATCAATATACCCACGTGGAAGGTTTGTTTCATTTTCTATAAAGGAAAAAACTTTATCACAAACTGCCCTTACTCGTGCAGTTAATGGAAACCTTACCTCCATATCATCATCACCATAAAGAGCAATGCCAAGCCTTTGAATCCACACATCATACTTCACATCATTTATGCCAAGATTACGCGCCAAATGATTCTTTGTTATGGAACCAATATGTGGAAGCCTTGCAAGATAAAGCATTTTAGAAGGTATATCCGAACACGCATAAAATCCATTACAATATTTTTCACGATTTTCCCACACCTTGCAAATCGCATTTATCTTATTCTTATTTCCAAATATAGGAAGTAAATTTTGCGGAACTACCTCCCCACCATTTTTGATGAATGTTACAATTTCCAAAAATTTCTGCTTTGCAATTTTCTGCTTAAACCCACTTGCAAGAATTACATAAAAAACTTCCTCTGCAAATTCATCAGGATTAAGATGCGGAGGATTTATAAGTCGCCTTTTTATCTCATCAAACTCTTCCTTATCCGATGCCACACCAGAGGAAATTAAATACTCCTCCACCTTAAAGAAAAGATTCCTATCAATATTTTTAACAACAGAATTATCAAGAGAACAAAAAACTTGCATAGCAAAAACCTAAATGTTATCTAAAATAGGTTGCAATTTATCCATCACCCTATCCAAAACAGCCGATTCCCGCTCCGCTACATCAAAAGCCTTATTCATATATTGCTTCATAATATCAGGATGTTCAAAGAAACTTTTTACCTTGCTTGCCAAATCTTCCTCATCAGAAACCATCACAACACAATTTTCATTTACAAGAATATCGTATGTTTCCTTGAAATTATGAACCAACTTTCCACTTAACACTACACAATGTAATCTTGCTGGTTCCATAGGATTATGCCCACCAATAGGAGCAAACGACCCACCAACAAAAACAACATTTGATAATGTATAAAAAAGTCCAAGCTCACCCATAGTATTTGCGATATAAATATCTGTATTAGATTTAATAACCTCACCTTCCGAACGAAGTGCTGCCTTCAATCCATTTACTTCAACAAGCTCCTTAATCTCGCTACCACGTGCAGGATGACGAGGCGCAATCACCATCAAAACATTAGGATAACGTTTTTTAATTGTTAAGAAAGAACAAAGCAACCTTTCTTCTTCCCCAGGATGAGTTGACGACACAACAAACACAGGTCTGTCCCCAATCATATTTTGAAGCTTTGTTAATTCATCTTTATTATATGAAAGAGGGGCAACTGCATACTTCAAATTACCAACACAAGTTGTAGTTTTAACACCCATTACTTCCAAACGCTTTCTATCTTCCTCCGACTTTCCAAAACCATAAATAAACGCACTCATCAAAGGATTACAGAAAGAAAGATTTTCCTTATACTTCGCAAATGATTTATCAGAAATTCGCCCATTAATAACGATAAGAGGAATTTTCTTACTTTTCGCAGACAATATTAAATTAGGCCAAAAATCACTGTCAACAAAGAACCCAACCGAAGGTTTCCAGTAATCAAGAAATCTATCCACATACGCACGCCTATCTATTGGTAAAAATTGATGAAAAGCCCTTTTCCCATCAAGCTTTTTTGCCATATTATTTGCCGAAGTCAATGTAGTAGTAGTAATCAAAACAGACACATCCTTATATGTTTCAAGTATCTTATCAACCAAAGGGATAATAGAATTACTTTCCCCAACACTTGCCGCATTAAACCAAAAAACTTTACCCGCAGGTCTTTTTATTGAAGCATAACCAAACCTTTCACCACGACGATTTTTATCAGTCGTTTCCAAACCTTTTTTCCGTCTTAAAAATAAAACAGGTCTAACAACAGGTTTTAATAAAAATGTAATAAGTCTATATAAGTATAATTTCATTTCTTTTCTCCATAACAGATTTTTAATCATAAACAATTATATAATATAAGTCAACTTTTATAATTTTTGATACACACCCATCTTTTTATCAAGCTCTTTTGTCTTATCACGCATAACACGTTCCAAATTTTTCTTTATTTTTTGAATATCATCATTTGTCGCATTTTTATCAACAAAGACAAAATCACCAACCTCCACAACCGATTTTGAAAATGGTTTCACAAGCATAAATCTGTCCCAAGATTTAAAATACTTCACCCTGTTCGCAGACGCATACAAAGGAACAATCGGCGCCCCACTGCTTTTTGAAAATAAAAATATACTATCCGTAGTAATAGTTTGCGCAGGTCCCAAAGGTCCATCAGGAGTAAGCCCAGCGGAAACCCCACTTTTTAAAAGCTTTAAAAACTTAAACACAACTTCCTTTGTGCTGGCAACAGACTTTGTCGTTGATAAAAGATTTTTAATTCCAAGATGATTGTAAATTTTACCAATCATACGCCCATCACTATGAGTAGAAAATATACCATAAACAGGAAATTTTTTAGGCCAAACCTTTGTAACAAGCATAGTCCGTGAATGCCAAAACACAATTATCACTGGCTTTCCTGTTTTAAGATAATCAACCAACTTTTTCCTATTTATATAAGTGGTCCAAGACAAAAGTTGAATAAGTCTTATAAGCAAAAATAAAATAAAAGACACAATATCCATAACAATATTTTTTCTTAAAAGCTTTTTAAAAGACAACATTACTAAATATCCTCATCTTGAAATAAATACATATTTTTATCAGACTTACTTTTATCATCTTTTATTTTATCCATTAAATTGTCAGGAAGTCTTCTTGGAACAATTTTATTATCAACCTTTTCTACATAAATAGAAGTAGATGAGTAAGCAAAATTTGCCCCAGCCTCCTCCACAATTTCCTTAATTTTGATAACCAAGTCCTCTTTTATCCTAAGCCAATCCGCCCAAACATTAGTATTTGAAAAACAATATACCATTAAATCAATGGACGAAGTCCCAATCTTATCAATCCTTACCTGCATAATAGATTCAGGTGGCTTCACAAAATCATTATTTTCAATCAAATAACGCTCTATTTCCTGCCTTATATAACGAAGTTGATTTGCTGTTGTCCTGTATTCAAGGGCAATAGACCAATCAATACGCCTATACTTTCGTGATGAAAAATTAATAACCGCTGCATCGGACAAAGTGCTGTTTGGAACAAACAATGGCGCCCTATCAAACTTTCGTATCATAGTAGAACGAAAACCAATATTTTCAACAATACCTTCAATAGGATTATCAGGATCTTCAATCTTTATAATATCACCAATATTGAATCGCTTTTCAGAAATAATCGCCATACCAGAAATAATATTTTTAAACATATCTTGCGCACCCAAAGCAACAGCCATACCGACAAGTCCCAAGGAAGCGATAAGAGTACTTACCTTCACACCCCAATTTTCAAGCAATGCCGACGCACCAATAATAAACACAAGAAATTTTATAATCCTAACTGTCCAGGTAATAACAACAGTCTTTGTATTATCCAAATGAGTTTTTCTGAATATCGCAGCCACAGGACTTATAAATGAATAAATAAGCCAGGTAATATTAAAAATATAAAGCGATTTCAACAAATTCCTCGTATAAAAAACAAATGAATGCGGAATTTTTAAAACATTAATGGAAAAATAAACACCTACTACAATAGGAATAAATTCTATTGGCTGACCAATTTCCTTTAA
>JAAVBN010000028.1 GCA_014803545.1 bacterium
ATGAACTTAATATTCATGCACTTAATCATTCTGAGTTAATAATAGGTGAAGATTGTATGTTTTCTTGGAATATAACTATTTTTTCAAACGATGGACATAAAATGTTTGATAAAGAGACAGAAAAACCTTTGTCAGTAAAATCAAAATTGGTAATAGGTAATCATTGTTGGATAGGATATGGTTGTATAATAACAAAAAATGGCTCTCTTCCAGATAATACTGTTGTTGGTGCTGGTTCTGTTGTCAGTAAGAAATTTGAAAAGGAGTATACTGCAATAGCTGGTAATCCTGCAAAAGTTGTAAAAGAGGGGATTAAGTGGGAGAGGTAATAAAATTTCTAATTTTTTCTTGACAAAGATTTTTTTTTGATTATTATATTCCTATAATTTAATTTATAGGAGTTTTTTATGAAAAAAGGTGTAAAATTATATTCTGATTTTCAAAAAATGGGTATAGATCCGTTTAAGATGTTTGTCGGTAGGGAGTATGAAATACTTATTCCTCTTTCTGGTCTTGACAGATTTAGTTATACACCTGCGTATGAAAAGGATTACAGGGCTTTGGGTATACTTGATATGACATATTCCGTAAATCCGACTATGTATGTTAGTATGTATATTCTTAACAAGCTTGCGAAGATTTTTGATGTGAAGTTTCGTGTTATAGAGGCATGGCGTCCGTTTGAAATTCAGTTGGCAAAGTATGAGGCGGAGCAAAAGAAGAACCCAGGTTCAACCTTGTTTTTAAAGCCAGATAAAAATGTTGGTATGCCACATATTTGTGGTGGTGCGATTGATTTGTTGATGACAGATTCTTACGGTAGGCCATTTACTCAACCAAAGTGGTTATTAAGGAAAAATCCTGAACTTTTAAAGCAAATAAAGGTTTTGAATTCGGATTTTGATAATGTGAATAATCCATTTTTTACTACTCATATGGAACCATTTGAAAATGCGGATAAGGATTTGAAGCTTTCCGTTTTAAATGTTGATATATTGCGTTTGATGGTGTCATCAATTTTGAACCTTCGCCATATAAATGATGAAAATTGGCATTTCCAACTTGCAGATAGTGATGAGGAGTATTTGCCTTCGTTTAAAAATATTTCTATTAGTGATGTAAGGAATACCTCACCTTCTCATATTGAAAGAATAAAAAAAGAGGTTAGTGATTTTGCCGAGCGTGTGTTTGGTGTGTTTTATGACAGGGAGTTTGTGAAAGGTCAAAAGCATAACTATACAACAGCTGAATTTAAAAAAGAAGATGTTATGACACTTGATGAATTAAAGAAGAAAGTTAATGGCTTTATCGCTATGCAACAAAATATTTTGACAAGATAAAAATTTTTTTTATTTTATGCTTGACATTTCTTTTTTTTTGTCTCTATAATGTCTATGTTTACAAAAAAAAAGGAGTTTATTATGAATAAAGTGAACACAAATATTAATATAACTAAAAAAGTTTATTTCGTTACTTATCTTGAAAAGGCTGCTCTTGATTTTACAAGATCAGTTGAATTTGATAGCAGAGAAAAAGCTATGGAATTTGTTAAATCTAAAATTAAACCTAGCAATATTTTATATTTTACAATAGATAAACAAGAAGTAATTTCTGCTGGTGGTAAAACATTCAGAGATAGCATTGTTAAAGGACGTCGTCAATACATTGGTGAAGTATTCACAAAAGAACGTATTGAAAGAGAAGAAAGAGATGCTATGTCAAAACAAAGTATTTTAAACCGTCTTGATATCCATAATGTTGAACTTGCAGTTAAACCTTATAGCTCTGTTAATTATGAATTCCTCCTTCCTGGTGAAAAAGTTTATAATACAGATTTTGAACAAGTTTATCCAAAGGTAAAAGCTTTTGATTTTGTTCAACAAAAAACAAGATAATTAGTTTTAAATATTTTTATTTAAAGAGGGTATAAGTTTTATATCCTCTTTTTTTTGTTTCTCCTTGACAAAATCGCCTAGGGGGGGGGTAAAATAGGATATAGTTAATTAATAATAAAGGAGAAAAAGATGGTAGAAAAAGTAAAGGAAACTTTCTCGGTTCGTTATATGAGCGATCTTCCATATAGTTTAAGTTTGGATAGCGGTGTTGAGGCAAAAAATTATATTTCATATAATGCAGAAAATTTTGCCAGTGAAGAAGAAGCCTTTGATTGGGTAAAAAAAGAATTTAAAAAGAAGAGGATGAATGCACCTCATTTCTTTATTGATAAAATTATTACGCCTGAGGAAGGGCGAAAAAAAGTAGAGTATGGTAAAGCCCAATATATAGGTGGTATTTTGTCGGATGATGCTTTTCAAAGTATTTATGAAGGTGAAAAGAGTAATGGGTATAATCCTATGCTTGATCCTGTTCATCAACACGAAGATTTAAAAAAGAAATATCCTTGGTTTGATGCTCCTGTTAATGGGTATGTTGTTGCTGGTAAAAATGGAAATGTGTATCCTTTTTATGAAGGGGAAACTGTTTGGGATAATGATTTTAAAAAGATTTTTCCGATGGAGAATGATTTAGATGCCGAATTTAAAAGTGCGGAACAAAAACTTCGTAAGAAAAGTCAAGAAGAGAGCAATGTAAATGTTGGTGCAAACTTGTCTTTGGATAATGACAGATAGGTTGTAATGCAAGATTACCTGTAAATAACATTTTCCTTTTGATTATTTATTAATGATTTAGTTGGAAATTTATTCCTTGACAAAATCGCCGAGGGGGGGGGTAAAATAGGATATAGCTAATTAATAATAAAGGAGAAAAAGATGGATGAGTCTATTAAAGATTTTATGATGAAAGCATATTCAGATAGAGAGCTTATATATTTTGTCAGTAGTGATGAATATACATATCATTATGATGAAACGTTAGATTCAATAAGAGCTCATTATAATGATTTTGAGTATGAGAGACGTCATCAAAGTTTTAAAAGTGAAAAAGAGGCGATGGATTATGTTAAAGAACACAAAGATGAGTTTCCTTTGTTTCATATAGATGTTAAGGCAGAATTTGCAAAGGGTTCTACACCTCTTAAATCTTTTGTAAGGCATGGTGAAAATAATTATATTGGTAAAATTTTGACTAAGAAAGAAGTGGAAGAGCTTCGTAACGATCCGAAAACTTTTCACCTTTGTTTAAGATTGAATACATTGGATTCTGTTATAAAGAATAGTTTGAATCCAGAATATAAGCCAGATGTGGAAACTTATGTCCAATCTTTTGCAGATGGGCAAGTGTATCCTGTTTTTAAGTATGAGAAAGTTTTGGATAAAAACCTTAATCAAATATATCCTGTGCAAGATATGATTGTTGAAAAGTTAAAGGGTGAATCAAGGTAAAAAAAAGCCCTCGGACCTGAGGGGTATTTTTATTTACGGATTTCTTTAAAGCTTTCGTAATATTGTGATACAATATTATTTACTTTTTCTTGTTCTGCTTTTTCTTGTGTTATTATTTTATTTTCTATAAGAGAAGAATGTAATGTTTCAAGCATAAGTTCTTCATTAAGTAAGATAATAAACTCTTCTTTTTTTATATATTGGTTTATTTTATCAATAAAAGTTTTATTATTTTTATGTGTTTCAATGATATGTGTTATTTTTTTTAGTTCAATAGATAAATCTGTGTATTTATATTTAATAAATGTAGCATGAATATATATAAAAGAAGACAAGGAATCAATATTATTTTCTTTGAAAATTTCTTTTATAGTATTTAAACAGTCCAGTGTATTATATTTGTATTCTTCTGATACGCTGATTTTTGCGAGGGAGTAAATAAAGCTTTGAAAATTTTTTTCGTTTGAAATTAAACTTGATTTTAACTCCTTGGTAAGTTGTTTATCAAGTTCATAAGTTTCTTTACCTAAAATTATATAATCTTCTTTTTCAAGCTGTTTTAGTCTTTTTTTAACTTCTTTGATAGTGGTAATTTTATAATTGGAGAGTGTATTGTCTTTGTATTTTTTCATTTTAATTCCTTTTTTTTATTTTTTATTAATAATTTATAGTTTAAACAAAAAAAAAGCTGATGTCAATGAGTATTTTAATTTCTAACGTGTCTTTATAATATCAATACCACCAACCGCTTTAATCAAAAAGTCAGCACGTCCTTTTTCCCTTTTATAAAGGGCATCAAGCTTTGCATCACTCACTTTGTCACCATTTAAAATTTCTTTTGAAGCAATGCCTGTGTGAGTTGTAAGTATAGTTTTGATACCAGCGTTATTTCCACCAAGGATATCGGTTCTAACCGTATCCCCAATCATCACAATTCGTTCTTTATTTATATTTATACCATTTTGTTTTAAAATAGCTAAAATAAAATCAAATGTATATTTATGAGGCTTACCCATCTCCACAACCTCACCACCCATATTTCTATACATTTCTGCAACAGCCCCCTGTCTTATTACTGGATGAATAATATTATTTGTTTTATCAGCCTCTGTTGCGGTTAAATCTGGATTTACATTCATAACTGGAAGACCAAGGTTTAATAGTTTTTCAAGTTGAGGTTTGAAAACATCCAACACAATTGAATCCCATTTTCTTGGTTCATCTTCCTTCGGTAATTTTGATTCAAAAAGAAAATCTGCATATTGAGGAAGAGATGCTACCTGCTCCTTATACAGTTGAGGATGAGAGAGATAGCAAAAATCAGCCTCCTCTGGATTTTCAACATTTTCATATATAGTACCAGCAAAAAGAGCCTTGTTAGGAGTTCCAAAAATAAAATACTTTCTTGGATTTTTATTATTTTTAAAAGAAAGCTTTTGTTTCAATAAAAACTGTCTTGCGATTTCACCACTTGTAATAAATTCATCATAATGCATCCCTTTTGAGATACCTTTTTTCTCATAAAAATCAACTCTATCTTTACTAAGATGAGTTCCATTTGAAAGGATATAAATATTTTTACCCATATTCTTTAAAGCTTTCATAGTTTCACAAGAATTTGGATAAAAGTTCTTCCCATCCCAAAATACACCATATGCGTCAAAGATAAATGTATCAAATTTATCAGCAATTTCCATAAGGTTGTTATTAATTTTCAAACTATCTACTTTTTTCATTTACTATCTTGTCCTTACAATTAATGAACATAATACAATCTTGATTTAAATCTTGTTTTGTTTCAATTATATCA